>SYKJ01000124.1 GCA_005798205.1 Bacteroidota bacterium
AATGATAAGGTATAATATAAGAAAGTGCTTTTACATTTTTATTTGTTTTAAAATTATTCCCCACTCTGTTAAAAGGCTAAGCGGGTTTCTCCTGTCAAATTTATTGTTTTTTTTTACTAAAAATATTATTTAAAAAAAATTGATTCAAATTAAAAATAAGGCCTTTGCATTTATTTTTTAATTTTAAAGTACTTTCGTAAACAAAAAATAAAGATGCAATCTATCATTGAATCAGCTTGGGAAAATCGGGATTTATTAAAAGATACAAATACAATAAAGGCGATAGAATCAGTAATCGAACAACTCGACAAGGGTTTCTTGCGCGTTGCAGAACCTAAAAGCGATGGCTCTTGGCAGGTAAACGAATGGGTAAAAAAAGCGGTGGTTCTCTATTTCCCTACTCGTGTTATGGAAACGATAGAACTTGGTCCTTTTGAGTTTCACGATAAAATGGCTTTGAAAAAAAACTACAAGGAGCTTGGAGTTCGTGTTGTTCCACACGCAATTGCACGCTACGGAGCTTTTATAGCAAAAGGCGTAATTATGATGCCTTCTTACATCAATATCGGAGCATATGTTGATGAGGGCACAATGGTAGACACTTGGGCAACTGTTGGAAGCTGCGCACAGATTGGAAAAAATGTGCATTTAAGTGGTGGTGTTGGTATTGGCGGTGTTTTAGAACCACTGCAAGCTGCACCAGTAATAATTGAAGATAATGCATTTATTGGCTCACGATGTATTGTAGTTGAGGGAGTTCATGTGGGAAAAGAAGCGGTACTAGGCGCCAATGTTGTGCTTACAAAATCAACAAAAATTATCGATGTAACAGGAACAGTGCCAAAAGAAATGAAAGGTTATGTGCCAGAGCGAAGCGTTGTTATTCCTGGTTCTTACACCAAGCAATTTCCGGCAGGAGAGTTTCAAGTTCCTTGTGCTTTCATTATTGGTCAACGAAAGGCCTCTACCGATTTAAAAACTTCGTTAAACGATGCACTTCGAGAGAATAATGTTGCTGTTTAATCTCAGTAAAAACACACTATGAAATTAAAAAATGTTCCCTTAGAACTTATCAATAGTAAAAGCAACAACACGCTTGTTGCAACTCTCGGCATTGAATGCATTGAAATTCGAGAAACCTCCATAGTTCTCAAAATGCCCGTAGATCATCGGACACATCAACCTATGGGAATACTTCACGGAGGCGCAAGTGCGGCACTAATTGAAACTGTTGGCTCTATGGGTTCCACACTTCTTATCGACTTAGAAAAAGAAGTTCCGGTGGGCTTAGAAATTAATTGCAACCACGTAAGATCTGTAAAATCAGGTTTTGTGTTAGCTACAGGAACGCTTGTTCATTGCGGAAGAAGAACACACCTTTGGCAAGTTGATATTCATGAGGAAGAATCAAAAAAATTAGTTTGCACCGGACGATTAACGGTTATGATTATTGATAAACAAGTGTAAGAAATGCTTATTTATCGCTTCCCTCATTTAGAAGTTGTAGAGAAAAAAGGAGTCTTTCAAAAAATTGATTCTTTTCCAAAAAGTGGTTTCATAATCAGCAAGTTTACAGGTAATGAAAGCTATATCTTTGTTGAAGATAAAGAAAACAGTGCTCTTTATTTTTCTGAAAATAAAAATCCCCTTTCAACAAAAAAAGACTATTTCGAAGCAGGCGAAAAACTCCTTCACGAATTAAAAACAACTGCAGTTAAAAAGACCGTTTTATCGCGAATTCTATCACAAACTTTTAACGAGCAAAAAACAATCTCCCTTTTTCATCTTTTAGAAAAAGAATATCCAAATGCCTTTGTTTACTGTTTTTCAGATCCAATTTTAGGAACTTGGATTGGAGCAAGCCCTGAAGTATTGCTAAAAAAAGAAAAGAGCATTTTTAAAACCACAGCCCTAGCTTCTACAAAAAAAGTAAACGATTTATCAGATTGGAACGAAAAAGAAATTGAAGAACACCATTTCGTAGAGGAATTTATCGAAGAAAAACTAAAATTGAGTGGCCTTAAATCGATAAAAAAAACCGAGGTATTTGAATCAATTGCCGGACCAGTTAAACATTTGTGCTCTGAATTTCATTTTTCCGCAAATGCCACCAGTTTTGAAGCTATTTTGAAGAGTCTCCATCCTACTCCAGCAGTTTGTGGCTTTCCTCAAGAAAAGGCCCTTCAACAAATTAAGAGTTTCGAAAAACACAAGAGAGAATTTTATGCCGGATATATTGGTGAACTCAATAAGACAAAAAGTTCAATTTTTGTAAACCTCAGGTGTTGTCAGATTACAAAAAACCAAATTCACCTTTACCTTGGCGGCGGTTATACGGCCGATTCAACTGTCCTTTCAGAATGGGAAGAAACAGAAAATAAAAGTAAAACTATCCTCGACCTGATTCAAAAATTGTAATTTTGCAACATGCTTACGAGTGATAAAATAATTGTTCAAATTGTCGTTGATCAATGCGAAAAACACAAGATAAAACACATTGTTTTTTCCCCAGGATCTCGAAATGCACCCCTTGCCATTGCTTTTGATGAAAATAAAGCCTTCACGACACATCTTGTTCACGATGAGAGATGCGCTGCCTTTTTTGCCCTAGGTCTTTCACAAGAATTAGAAGAAGCAGTGGCACTTTGTTGTACTTCTGGAACGGCATTGTTAAATTACTATCCTGCCATTGCTGAAGCATATTACCGATCAATTCCGCTTTTAATTTTAAGTGCAGACCGTCCGGAACATCTAATAAATCAAGGAGATGGGCAGACCATCATGCAAAAAGATGTATTCAACAAGCATGTTCATACAAGTATAAGCCTAAACGACCAAGTACATTCTGAAAATGAAATTATGGAGGCTCAACTACAAATAGCTGCTGCACTATCCGTATTCGCAAATGCTTGGAAAGGACCTGTTCATTTAAACATTGAACTTGAAGAACCCCTTTACAATACTGTTCTTAAAGCAAAAAACTACGCTAAGTCACTCGAGAACAAAAAAGATGACAAAGATCAAAATTTCGCTTTTTTTAGTCAAGCTGAAGCCATCTTAGAAAACAAGAAAATAGTTGTTTTATGCGGCCAAATGCCAAAAAATGATCGGCTTGAAAGAGAATTGGATCAGTTTAGCGACAACACCAATGTTTTGGTCTTAGTTGAAAATACCTCCAATCTTCAAAATCAAAAATACATTCACTGCATTGATCGAATTTTAAATCAAATAGATGAAAACGATTCATCCTACCAAGCAGATATTCTAATCAGTATTGGCGGAGCAGTAGTATCCAAAAAGATAAAAACTTTTTTTCGCACGGTAAAACCAAAATTTCATTGGCGAATTGGAGCTGAGTTTCCCAAAATGGACACTTATCAATGCCTAAGTTCTTCTCTAGAAATCAATGCCGAGGATTTCTTCTTAAAACTCAATCAACTTAAGTTCAAAAAAAATTCACTAAACTATTCTGGGCTTTGGAAACAAAAAGATATATTAGCAAAGGATAAGATTCCTGAAATTCTGAGTGAGAAAACATCATTAACCGATTTATGTGTTTTTTATCACCTCTTAAACCATTTGCCGGATAATTGCATCTTGCACATGGCCAATAGTTCCGTTGTACGTTATTGTCAGCTTTTTGACCCTATTCAAACGATTCGCTATGAGTCAAACCGAGGAACTAGCGGCATTGATGGTTCAACAAGCACCGCAGTTGGAGCAGCAATAGCAAATCCAAATCAAATGCATTTTTTCATCTCCGGAGAAACATCATTTATTTACGATAGCAATGCCCTTTGGATTCGGCCATTTCCAAAAAATTTAAAAATAATAGTTATAAATAATTCGGGAGGTGGAATTTTCAGAATAATCAAGGGACCCGATAATTCAAAACAAAGATCTCGCTATTTTGAAGCACAACATTCACAAAAAGTAAGTACTATTGCAGAGGCATTTGGATTAAAAACGGAGTGTATTAGCGATTTTAAAAAATTAAAAAATAGCATGGCTGATTTTTTGAACAAACAAAACAATTCTCAATTACTTGAAATTCATACAAAGGCAGAGCAAAATCCCATTGATTTATATTCTTTCTTTAATACAATTAAAAAATTATGATGCATTTCTTTGATATTTTAACAAGTACTGAAGGATGGCTGTATCTTTTAATTCTAACAGTTTTAGAAATTGTTTTAGGCATTGATAATATCATTTTTATCTCAATAGTTACGGATAAACTTCCGGCAGAGAGTAAAAGAAAAGCAAGAAATATCGGTTTGAGTTTAGCTCTAATTATACGCCTCTTACTACTCACAATGGTTTCATGGATAATGCAAATGACAGAACCATTGTTTACACTTTTAGGAAATGAATTTACCGGCCAAAAAATTGTTTTACTCCTTGGTGGTTTGTTTTTGATTTACAAAAGCACTGTTGAAATGCACAAAAATGTAAAAGGTAGCGAAGAAGGTGCAGCTAAAAAAACTAAAACCAGCATGATTGGCATTATCTCTCAAATTTTAATAATTGATATCATTTTTAGTTTTGACTCCATTATTTCGGCAATAGGAATGACAAACGGTTTAGGACAAGAAACGCAACAAAATCCAATAATAATTATCTATCTGTCGATTATTATTTCACTCGTTGTAATGATGATTTTTGCAAGTCATATCAGTAAATTTATTAGCACCTACCCAAGTATAAAAATGATTGCATTGAGCTTTCTAATTACCATTGGAGTTTTATTAGTTGCCGAGTCGTTTGGACAAGAAATACCAAAAGGATATATTTATTTTGCATTTGTTTACTCTTTACTCGTTGAATTGTTAAATATTCGGATG
>SYKJ01000125.1 GCA_005798205.1 Bacteroidota bacterium
ATAGGACCACAAATTCAAGTGGTCGCTGTCATTTACATTAGTTAAATCAGGAATTTATTTAAAAACCAAAAAAATATGTTATTTGCAATAGATCCGAACACGGAAGAGGTAATTGTTTCAGATTCTCCAAAAGGGAGCATTAAAATAAACTTTATAGAACGCATTGGTAGGCAAAAAAACGAGTTGCTTTATTATGCTGTATTAACTTTGACTAGCATTACAAATGATTCTAATTTTGATAGTTCGATTTTTAATGCGATGGATCAAGTTTGTCAAATGATTTATGAAAAAAATCAAACATGATATTTTGAAAAAGAAAATAGTACCTTAGTTATTATTAATAAATAAGGTAAGGTTATTCAATTGCTTCAAATTAGTCTTTAAATTTTTCAGCGGAGAGAGGGGGATTCGAACCCCCGTTACGTTACCGTAAACACGCTTTCCAAGCGTGCGCGTTCAACCGCTCTGCCACCTCTCCGAAATTTAGCTTGCAAAAATAAGCATTTTAGAATGAATGAAAAATTTATAGGCCGTAAAGTAACATTCCTATTGAGAAATAAATAAACAAGCCTGTAACATCGTTTAAGGTTGTTATAAATGGTCCCGTTGCAAGCGCTGGATCAATTTTATAATGGTTAAGTACTAGTGGAATAAATGTGCCAATAACGGCAGCGAAAATAATCACAGTAAATAATGAGATACTTACCACAAAACCAAGTTGTGCATTTCCAAAGAAATATGCGATAACAAAAATCAAACTTGACAATAAGATACCATTGAACAAGCCCACTGCTGCTTCGCGTAAGAGTTTTTGAAACACATTCCCAAAATCTTTGTTTCCTCTAGCTAAAGACTGTACTACAATCGCAGAAGATTGAACGCCAACATTTCCTCCCATCGCAGTAATTAAGGGAATAAAGAAAGCAAGCGCTGGAATTTGTGTAATACTCCCTTCAAATCCAGAAATCACTTTTGCACCTAATGTTCCACCTAATAATCCTATGATAAGCCACGGCAGTCTGGCTTTCGAAATGCGCCAAATACTTGCGTCTCTTTCGATTGGTTCTGTAATACCCGTTGCTAATTGGAAGTCTTTATCTGCCTCTTCTTTAATAAAATCTACGATATCATCGAGGGTAATTCTTCCAACTAATTTATTTTGATAATCCACAACAGGAACCGAGACTAAATCGTATTTTTCCATTACCGCGGCAACTTCTTCCGCTGAATCGGAGGTGTTTACAGAAATAATATTTTTTGACTGATACAAATCCACGATTTTTGATTTAGCATTTGAAAAAAGCAGCCGCTTTAATGATAAAACTCCAACCAAGCGATTTAATTCATCAACAACAAATATATTATATACTTTTTCTACATCTTCAGCTTGTTTTCTTAGCTCTAAAATCGCTCGATTAACTGGCCAATCTAAATGTGCTTGGAGAAATTCTTTTTGCATTAAACCACCCGCAGTATCCTCATCGTAATTTAATAAGTCAACGATATCTTCGGCGGCTTCATCGTCATCCATTTGAGAGATAACTTCTTGTATTTTTTCTTCTGATAGCTCCCCTAAAATATCTGCGGCATCATTGGAATCTAAGTTTTCTAATTGTTCAGCTATTTCTTTAGTTGAAAGTGAGGCCAAGAAGCGATCTCTCACCTCTTCCTCTAATTCCATTAAAATATCTGCTTGGGTATCTTCATCAACTAAATAATAAATGTATTTTGCTTCTTCGTTATTTAGCTTGTCTAATATCTCTGCAATGTCTGCAAAGTGAAGCTCCAGAACATTTTCTTTAATCCAAAGGGCTTCCTGCTCCGCTATTTTTAGACGAAGAAGGTCAAGAAAATCTTTTGTTAGTTCGAACCTCACGAATGGATATTTTCGCAAAGATAGGGATTTGAATAGACTTTGCTGTCTTGCTGAGATTTAAGTTTTAATCATGGCAAAGTTCTTGGACTTTGTGAAATGTATCGTGAGCAGCAGTAATTTTCTTTTTTAAAACTAAATCTGATGCATTTTTACTATTCAATTTGTTTATTTCAATGCATTGCTTTTCAAGTTGTACCAATGCAACTTTTACCGCTGGTTTATCCAAAGATTTTGGTGCTTTCGAAGCCAATAACAAACTACTTTTTGCCATTAACTCAGCACTTCTTTTCCTTAAGGGCTCAAGGTTATCTTTTTCAGCCGGGTGAAATGTCTGAGCCATTACTTTATGGAAATCTTTTAATTCCATCCAATTGTCTTTCTCCAACTCCACAAGTAAAGAATCGTTAAGAGCAGCATTGTATTTTTGAGAAACGATGCCCCAATCAATTAAATTCCAAATTGCACCTAAATAATCTCCGCGTTTATTTTGATACTTTAAATAATATGCATGTTCCCATACATCAATGCACAGAATTGGTATTCCACGATCTTTTGACACATCCATTATGGGGTTATCTTGATTTGCTGTTGAAGAAACCATGAGTTTTTTATCTGGTGTAACGCTCAACCAAACCCACCCTGATCCAAAACGCGTTGTTGCTCCTTGGTTAATTTTGACACGTAAAGTATCCATTGACTTAAATTCTGAATCAATAGCCGCTGCTAAATCTGAACTTATTGGTGTTTGTGAAGTTTGCGGAGCCAAAATATCCCAAAATAAAGAATGATTAAAATGACCACCAGCATTATTTCTCACTGCATCTGAGCGAAAACTGGCATACATGAGTAAATCTATTATTGAAAGTTTCTCCATTTTTGTTCCAACTATCGCTTTATTTAAGTTTGTAATGTACGCTTGATGGTGTTTTGCATGATGAATTTCCATTGTTTGTGCATCAATCCATGGCTCATAAGCATTGTATGCATATTTAAGTGCAGGTAATGAATGATTTTGAGAGAAATTACTGAGTGCAATGAACAAGAAAAAGAGGAATGCGAAGAACTTCATAAAATATAAATTTCTGCAAAATTACATTTAATTGCTTTAATTTAAGTAAAAAGAACTTTACATATTTTGTAAATCAACCTGTCTCATTCCTCCAAAAAACTTCAGAACTTTCTGACCGACGCCTGGCACATCAATGTGAATTAAATAGACTCCTCCTGCCACCGGAATTCCTTTAAAATTATTTAGGTCCCAATCTTGTGATGTTACCTGACTGTCTTTTTTAAATGTTCGAATTAATTTTCCATTTGAAGAATATATGCGTATTGTACATTGGTCTGGCAAATTTGTGATTTTCACCCGC
>SYKJ01000126.1 GCA_005798205.1 Bacteroidota bacterium
ACAACATACCTGCCAATTGATCTTGCGTAATATCTGCAGCTTTTTGAGCTAAATCTGGCCTTCCTACATCTCCTAAAAACAAAGTATCTCCGGAAAAAAGTGCTGTTTCTTTGCCAACTTCATCAATGAGTAAATAACAGGTACTTTCCATGGTATGACCAGGAGTATGAAGTACTTTCAATTTTATTTTTCCTATTTCAAAAATTTGCCCGTCTCTTGCAATTATTGTATCAAATTCTGGAGTAGCATTTGGTCCAAAAACAATAGGTGCTCCAGTTTTCAAACTCAAATCCAAATGCCCAGAAACAAAATCAGCATGAAAATGAGTCTCAAAAATGTATTTCAGTTTTACTTGATCTTCTTTCAATCGCTTGATGTATGGTTCAGTTTCTCTAAGAGGATCAATGATAAATGCCTCTCCGTTACTAGATACGTAATAGGCTCCTTGTGCAAGACAGCGGGTATATATTTGTTCAATTTTCATGATTAGATTATAAATCTCGTTTTATTTGCAAAGATAATTGATTCGCAATGAATAGACTACAATTAATTACAGTTGCTCTACAAATAAATGCCATGAAACTTTAATTATCTTTGCTAAAAATTAGATAAAGATTATTTTTTAAATCTTGAAGCCCTAAAAACAAATTTTTTATAAAAAAAATTATGAGTGAATCTGAAAAACTTAGCGATATCAAAGATTTAGGAGAATTTGCTCTAATTGAACAAATAACTAAGAATTTTAAACTTAAAAATAAGTCTAGCCATTTTGGAGTTGGAGATGATGCAGCAGTAATTTTAATTTCTGATCAGGAAGTTAGTTTGATTTCTACAGATATGTTGATTGAAGGCATACACTTTGATTTGATGTATACACCACTAAAGCATTTGGGGTATAAATCCGTAGCAGTAAATGTGTCTGACATTTGTGCGATGAATGGAACAGCAGAACAAATTACAGTTTCGATTGCAGTATCAAGTCGTTTTTCATTGGAGGCTGTAGAGGAATTGTATGCCGGAATTTATTTAGCTTGTGAAAAATATAAAGTAGATTTAGTTGGCGGCGACACTTCAACAGCTGTCTCTGGACTTACAATTAGTGTTTCAGTTATAGGAAGAGCTAAAAAATCTCAAGTTGTTTATAGAAACGGGGCGAAAGAATTTGACTTAGTAGTAGTTACAGGAGATTTAGGCGCAGCATACATGGGCTTACAATTATTAGAAAGAGAAAAGGCTGTTTTCAAAGCAAACTCAAAAATTCAACCAGATTTAGATGGTTATGATTACATAATGGAAAGACAGTTAAAACCAGAGGCTCGCGTTGATGTTATTCAGTTTTTAAAAGATCTTCAAGTTCAACCAACATCAATGATTGATATTTCAGATGGCTTAGCATCAGAAATTCTTCATATTTGTAAAGCAAGTAAAGTTGGTTGCCATTTGTACGACGATAAAATTCCTATCGATACAAAAACATCATTAACAGCAATCGATTTCAATTTGGACCCTACTACTTGTGCTTTGAATGGTGGTGAAGATTACGAATTACTTTTTACAATCAAGCAAGAGGATTTTGATAAGATTAAGGGGAATCCACACATGACAGTTATTGGGCATATCACTGATGAAAAAGATGGCATTTATTTAATTGATAAAAATGAATCAGCCATTGCATTAAAAGCACAAGGGTGGAAGCATTTTTAATCTACTCTTGGCAGATTAATATACTCTTTATGTATTATTGTGATTGTAAATTCTCCCATTATTTTTTCTTTTAATTTTTCAGCTTCTATCAGCGTCCTGAAATCTCCAACTTTTAGATTAAAGTTAGGCGCTTCAAATTTTATATAGGTATCAATTTTAGGAAAAAGAGTAGAAAATTTTATTCTTGCTTTGTCAACTATTTTTTTTTCTGAATCGAAACAGATTTGAATGCGATATCCGATAATTTCCTTTTGTGCTTTTTGAGCCACCATTTTGTCAATTCTTTCGTCCTTATGTGTAATAATTTGGCCCATTAAATTGCAGCTGACTAATAAAGAGATTAACAAAAAAGTAACACGATTTTTTTTCATGGCTAATATTACATTTCAAATCTAGTGTTTTTTTATAGTTTAACGTTATTAATTATAACACTATTTAGAATCATTTTAAATTAGCTATAATAGTTATTATTTTTGTCACAATAGTGTCATTGAATAGTGTTTATCTTCTAATTTTGCAGTCGTAAAAACGCTTTAAAGATCAATTTTTTAAAGATTTTAGTAATTATTTACATGGAAATACCTAATATTCAATCGCTTAATCGTTTTAGCCATCTTTTTCTTCTTGCTTTAACGCTTACTTTTTTTTCTATTAGCAATCAATTAACTGCCCAAGGGGAAGCATTATTTAAAGCAAAATGTGCTACCTGTCATCAACCTCATAAAAATGGTACTGGCCCAAAATTATTTGAAGCAAGAAAAAGATGGGAAGCAGCTGGAGAAGGGGAATTAATTATTGAATGGGTAAAAAATAACGCAAAACTGCGGGCATCTGGCAAATCTGCTCGTGCAAATGAAATTTTTAATGAGTACAAAGGCTCTGTAATGACAGCATTTACAGAACTAAAAGACGATGAAGTAATCTCAATTCTTGATTGGGTTGATGCACAACCAGATCCTGCCACTGCTGCTCCAACGACAACAGGAGGGCCAATAACTCCAGGTCTTGAGCCAGAGGAGGAAAGTTCATTGTCATGGATTTGGATTCTTTTGGGAATTATGTTCGTTGTTATAATTATGGCAGTTGGAGGTGTTCGCCGACAATTAAATATTGCTACTTCAGATAAAGAGATCCATGAGAAATTAACTTATGGAGAAGAATTTAGGATTTGGGCCTGGAAGAATAGAATGTATGTTGGAATAACTTCTCTAGTTCTTGTCATAGCTTTTGCGGTTGGTATTCTGCAAGGGTTGTCGCGAATCAATGTTGTTGAAAATTACCAGCCTTCTCAACCTATTGCTTTTCCACACAGTGTTCACGCTGGTTTAAATGGGATTGATTGTAAGTACTGTCATAATTCAGTTGAAAAATCGAAGTCTGCAGGC
>SYKJ01000127.1 GCA_005798205.1 Bacteroidota bacterium
GAATAAAAAGAAACAGGACTTTATAAGCTCTAGCGAACTTTTTCAAATTGAAGGCGACTTAAAAATGCTTACCAAAATTGAAAACTCTGGTTGGAGAGGTCTTGTTTTAGATTTTATACCCGGCTATCAGGCGAGTAAAGATTTATTGGAGACAACAGACTATCTTACCATGAAAAGAATGAATGAAAATACATCTGAAATCAAAATAATATTTAAGAAAGATGAAAACACCTATCATTCTTTACTTAAATTATTCTTGCTGCTCTCTGCAGAGTAAAAAATGATTGACTTATCGCGTAAATAACAATTCTCTGAATTTAGGTAAAGGCCATAACTCGTCATCTACTAATAACTCAAGTTTATCGGCATGGTAGCGAATTTCGTCAAAATGTGATTTAACCTTATCACAATAAGCAAATGCCTTTTGTTCAGTATCAGCGATTTTATTGGCAATTTTTCGCTCCGACAGCATCAGGTCGGAGGAAGATTTCATTTTGTTTAAATTGAGTGATATTCTTTCCAATAAACTTAACTGGGCTTTTGCAGCTTCTCTACCACTCTTTTCACCAAGAACATGCATTAAACCTTGCACATTTAGAATTAATTTATTTTGGTAATTAACCGCTGCAGGAATGAAATAATTTTGAATAATATCACCCATTAAACGCGATTCGATTTGAATTTTAAGAACATAATTTTCAAATTCTATTTCTCTTCTTGCTTCTAATTCTCGCGTTGATAATACTCCCATTTCAGTAAATAATTGTGCTACTTTTTTATCGTGCCAAACCTGTAAAGCTCTCGGAGTGTCTTTAAAATTGGATAAACCACGCTTGAGTGCCTCTTTTACCCATTCATCTCCATAACCATTACCTTCAAATCGAATTTTTTTCGATTGTTTTATTAAAACTTGAAGTTCTTTTAAAATTGCCTCATCTTTTCCATCTCCTTTTTCAATTCTAGCATCTACGATTTTCTTAAATTCCTTCAGTTGCTTTGCCATAATCGTATTTAAAACTATCATTGCAGAACCGCAATTTGCAGATGAACCAACTGCCCGAAACTCAAATTTATTTCCTGTAAACGCAAACGGAGAGGTTCTATTTCTATCCGTATTGTCAAGTAGGATTTGGGGAATTTTTCCAATGTTCAATTTCAATTCTGTTTTTGCCTCAGGAGTCATTTTCCCTGCCTTCACATTTATTTCTAAATCATCTAATGCGCGCGACAATTGAGAACCAATAAAAGCAGAAATAATAGCTGGTGGCGCTTCATTTGCACCCAAACGATGATCGTTGCCAGCAGACGCAATAGCTGCTCTCAGTAAATCAGCATTGTCATGAATTGCTTTGATTGTATTGACAAAAAATGTCAAAAATTGTAAATTTGATTTAGGATTTTTTCCAGGGGCAAGAAGATTTACTCCTGTGTTTGTACTCAATGACCAATTATTATGTTTCCCAGATCCGTTAACACCTGCAAAAGGTTTTTCGTGTAAAAGAACACGAAAATTATGCTTACGTGCCGTCTTCTCCATAATATCCATTAAAAGCAAATTGTGATCGTTTGCTAAATTACATTCTTCAAAAATCGGAGCACACTCAAACTGATTTGGAGCAACCTCGTTGTGTCTTGTTGTCACAGGTATTCCAAGCTTCAAAGATTCAATTTCAAATTCGCGCATAAAAGCATTTACTCGCTCAGGAATAGATCCAAAGTAGTGATCTTCTAACTGCTGACCTTTTGCGGGAGCATGGCCAAAAAGTGCTCTTCCTGTAAGCATCAAATCTGGTCGCGCATTAAATAAAGCTTGATCAATTAGAAAATATTCTTGTTCCCAACCCAATGTTGCAATAACTTTTGTAACATTTTTATCAAAATACTGACAAACCTCACTTGCTGCAATATCAACAGCGTTTAAAGCACGAAGTAAGGGCATTTTATAGTCTAAGGACTCTCCAGTGTATGAAATAAAAATTGTAGGAATGCATAGTGTTTTACCTATAACGAAGGCAGGAGACGAAGGGTCCCAAGCTGTATATCCACGAGCTTCAAAGGTATTTCGAATTCCACCATTCGGAAATGAAGAGGCATCAGGTTCCTGCTGGACAAGCATATCGCCGTCAAAACGTTCAATTGCCTTTCCCGGACCGATTGGTTTTAAAAATGCATCGTGTTTTTCTGCTGTTGCTCCTGTTAAGGGCTGAAACCAATGTGTATAATGAGTTGCCCCCTTTGAAATTGACCAGTCTTTCATGGCTGAAGCTACTTGGTCGGCATTTTTACGATCTAACTGTGAACCATTTTGAATCGATTCCATCATGTACTTGTAAGTCTCTGATGGCAAATATTCCCTCATTATATCTAAATGAAAAACATTCTGTCCGAACAGGTCAGATAATTTTCCTTCGTAATCGATGTGTTTTGGTTCGCGATTTAGAACATCTTGATACGCTTTCAACCTTTTTGTTGCCATTTTTGTATTTTTTTACAAAATTAACAACATTTTAAAGCTAATTTTTAATTTTTTTAACCTTTTTTCAACAATACCCCCTCCATTTTTAGGGGTAAATAAAATTATTTAAATTTATGCAAAGTGTTCTACTAAATTTTTAGTGATTTTAAATTAGATATCTTAGATATATTAAACATCTTTGCTTCTCATTTATTTTTGGATAAATCATCAAATTTTGCAATCATTGTTGGATTTCCCTTCGTTAATTTTTTAATCGTCAAATCTTCTGACTTATTATTGGCTAGCCTCAAATTATTAACAGACGCCAAAAGTGCATCTTTAGTTTTTTGAAGATGATCCATTGTTTTTTCAATTTCACTAATTGCAGTACTAAATTGGCGGCTTGCTAAATCGTAATTTTTTGCAAATCCTACTTTAAATTCGTTAATACTATTTTCAAAATTGGTGATATCAATGTTTTGATTTTTTACCAAAGCAAGTTCATTTTTATATTGAAGGGAGGATAAAGCTGCATTTCTAAGCAGTGTGATAATCGAAATAAAAAGTTGAGGTCGAACTACGTACATTTTTGGGAATTTATATGAAACATCTACAATTCCTGTATTGTAAAGGTCACTTTCTCCCTCTAAAACGGAAACAAGCACCGCAAATTCACATTTTTTTTCTCTCCTATCTTTGTCTAGCTCTTTAAAAAAATCTTCATTCTTTTTTTTAGTCGCCGTCTGGTCTGCTTCGTTTTTCATTTCGAACATAATGGAGATAATTTCATTATTTGCCTCATCGAATTCTCTGTAAATAAAATCGCCCTTACTACCAGAATTAGCATCATTATCTTTTTCAAAGATGGCAGTTTTAAAGGCGGTTGCTCTAATTTTATTGAATTCATTTTCACAATATTGCTCCAAAGACTCACCCAACATTTTAGTTGACATCTTCATTTTGTTATCCTTAACTCTCGCAATTTCTTCATCCTTATATTGAATAATTATATCTTTATTTTGAAGTTGAGTAGAAAATTGTTGTATTAATGAATTTTCAAGATTTTGTTTTTCTAATGCTGCCGTTTTTAAGCTATTAGCCAAATCATCTCTTTCTTTTTCAATACTTTTAATTGCATCTAAAACACTTAATTTTTTTTCTGTTTCAGCATTTTGACCTTTAGCTTGCAATTCAGCTATTTCCTGCTCTTTTTTTGAGATAATCTCCTGCATTGAATTTTTTAGGTTTGCCTCGACCAGCATTACAGCACTTTCTTTTTCTTTTTCAACCAATTCCAATCGAAACTTTAATTCTTGTTCAAATTGATCGTCTCGTACTTGCTTTGCAATATCTGCAATACTCGATTCGTCAACTTTAAATGCCTCTTTGCATTTTGGACAGATAATATCTTTCATTTTATTTTTTATTTTTAAAAATAGTTTAATAAAGCAAAGTGAAATAATAAAAACCCCCTACTCCCCATATTTTTTTTAAACTTAAATAGAAAAAATCTAATTTTCAAGGAAATCATAAGAATCCCATAGTTTTTCAAACTCAGCGGAAAATTTTTCGTCAACCAAGCTGTTTTCTCTTGATAAATTACAACAAATATTACTGAATAGAAATAATCTTTTTAATAAACAGCACTTGAAATCATTCAATTATCTTTCCTGGATTTAAAATCCCTTTAGGATCAAAAACAGCTTTTATTTGACGCATGAGATTCAATGTTATTTCAGGAAAGGCGATATCCATGTATTGCTTTTGAACTAAGCCAACCCCGTGCTCTCCTGATAATGTTCCGCCAAGTTTTACAACTTCAGTAAATAGTTCTCTGATGGCAAAGGACAATTCTTTATCCCAAAATTCATCACTTAAATCTCCTTTAATTATATTAACATGTAAGTTCCCATCTCCCGCATGTCCGTAACAAACAGATTTAAACCCATATTTTTTCCCAATTTTTTTTACTTGATAAAGTAATTCAGGTAGCTCAAAACGTGGAACGACAGTATCTTCTTCCTTATAAATAGATTGTGCTTTAACAGCCTCAGCAACTTTTCTTCGTAAACTCCATAGCGTAGTTTTTTGTGCTTCTGAATCGGCAAATAATACTTCGTCTGTCTCAAAATTTTCTA
>SYKJ01000128.1 GCA_005798205.1 Bacteroidota bacterium
AACATCATCTTATCGCGTTGATGCAGGAAAATTTCTTAACTCAAAAAAATTATACGATCCAGATATGAAATACCAACGAAGAAGCGACCCAATTTGGTTTTCAAATCCCCTATATTCCTTTCAAGGACTCGACTCAACATTGCCAACAATAGATTATGTTTTTCAAGCGCACTTCGTTCATCACGACAATGGAGCAATAATCAATAAAATTCCTTTTATGAAAAAAACAAGAATTGGTCTTGTTTTTGGAGGTGGAGCAATGTATCTAACAGAATACAATTGGCAACATTATGAGGTTTTGAGTGGACTAGAGCGAAATTTTAAAGTATTTAAACGAAGATTACGAGTCGGGATTTATGTTGTTTTATCAGATGGAAATAAAATAGAACCTAGATTCAATTACAAAGTTTCTTTTGCACTTCTGAATGACCGAAATATGAAGTGGAATTTCTAGATTTAAACTTCTGTTTTTTCATTTTCTTTTATCTCCTCCTCTATTTTCTCCTTTTTTTTGGGGAAATATTTTTTTTGACGGATAATTATAAGAGCAACACCAGAGGTAATGCAAGCATCCGCAACATTCCAAATTGCAGGAAATATCTGTTGACCAGAAAAATAGGGCATCCAACTTGGCCAAAGCACATTAAATTGAAACATGTCAACAACATTTCCCAATAAAAACCCTTGATGACGAACTTCAACAGCTTGTTTGAATCCGTAATCTTCACAGTACATTCGATTTCCTGATCCAGGGAGTTGATTAAAACCCTCACAGGGATTAAACGGAAATATGAAATCATAAAAAATTGAATCAATCAAATTACCGGTAGCTCCAGCAAATATTAAACTTACGGCAACAAGAAATTCTATTTTAGCACCTTTTTTGATCTCTTTAAAAATATAAATTGCGATGAAAAATATTGCAACAACCCTCAAAATACTCAATGCTAATTTATGCCACATTTCTGATCCAAAAGTAGTTCCGAAAGCCATTCCAGGATTTTCAATGTAGTGTAGAATAAACCAATCACCAATTAAAGCGCTAGTTTGACTTGATTCAAATGATGTTTTAATATAAATCTTGATGGCTTGATCCAAAGTCAATAAGAAAAATATGACAAGACCAACAATTACAAACTTTTTATTCACTCTATTGCTTATTTTTGAGCGTTTTTGGCATCAATACTCATAGTTGCGTGTGGAACTAAGCGCAGGCGTTCTTTTGGAATTAATTTACCACTAATACGGCAGATTCCGTAGGTTTTATTTTCGATTCTAACAAGTGCAGCGTGAAGGCTTTGAATGAATTTTTCTTGTCTTGCAGCTAGTTGTGCAACTTCTTCTCGAGATAATGTCTCGGAACCATCTTCCATCATATTGAATGATCTACCAGTATCGTCTGTTCCATGATCATCCGCGTGAGATAAAGATCCGATTAAAAGTTTATAATCGTCATTTGCTTCAAGAAGTTTATTTTGAATTAATACCTTGAATTCTTCTAATTCAGAATCGGAAAACCTATTTTTCTCTATTGCCATAGTTTAAATATTTGTAACAATTAAATTTGCATGGACAGCAAAGATATAATTTTTAAGCAAAAAGGTCTTGAAATTGATAATAATTTAGTTGCAAGTCTTTCTCGAGATTTAACAACACATACTAGTTATCCACAAATTCAGTTATTTACTAGAATTATAAATAAATTCGTATAATGATTCGGTTGTTTCTTTCAAATAATGTACTTGTATTAATTGCTTTGCCTTTTATTATCAGCATCTATTATTTATTAAACTCTCAATTTGGCATCTACGAGCAAAAAGCGCTAATAAATTTTGGCTTTTGGGGTATTTTTTTTGAGGATAATTCAATAATTTTAAAAGGTTCAAGTTTTGTGGTCATTCTGTTGAATGCTCTTCTTTTAAATTGGACATTCAACAGGAATGAATTTTTAGAGCGAAATTCTTATATTGTCTCATTATTGTATGTTGTTACCATGAGTTTTTTCAAGCCTTTCTACTTAATTGATGGCACATTAATTGCCCATTTATTTACTATTTTGATGTTTACTCAATTTTTTCAATTAAACCAAAACCAAGATGCTAGAAGACTAGTTTTTAACGGTGGCTTTTTTGCAGGAGTTGCAGCAACTTTTAATCCAATATTGATTTTCGCATTCCCATTTTTTTTAGCTATGATTCTCATAATTAGACCATTTGTTTTTCGCGAATCTTTTCTTGGATTTATTGGGTTTATTATCCCCTTAATTTATGGTTTTATTTTTCTGTTATTTCAGGATCAAAAAAAATATTTTTCTCTCTTCGGGCAACTTAGTGAGCAAAAAAATCCGATTGATTTTTTAATTACTCTCATAGTTTTGGGAATTCTATTTGTATTAAGTATTTTAAGTTTGCGCTCACGACTTCAAAAATCTTCTCTAAGATTAAAAAAGCAAATACGAATAATAACTCTTTTCATTTGGCTTACACTAATTATTGGTACACTAAATATCTATTATGTTATGAGCACCCTGCAGTTCAGCTTATTATTGATTCCAATTTCTATTCTACTTACATACTCCTTTTTACATAAAAACTTTAGTATCATTGCAAGTATTGTGTTTTATTTGATGATATTGTATTCTGTTATTAAGTTTTTTATTTTATCTCCGGAGCAAAGCATGTAATTGTTAATTTTACGAATTATTTTTAATTGAACATGAAGTTTGGAGTCGTTACTTTTCCTGGATCAAAT
>SYKJ01000129.1 GCA_005798205.1 Bacteroidota bacterium
AAATATTAAAATTCTTAATAAAAGGGATAAATACCTAAAATTATTATAAATAACCACTAAAAACAGCTAATTTTGAGTTATACTTATTAATTCAGTTATGAAACTACTTATTTTCTCTCTTCTCACTCTTTTCTCATTTTTTGGGAACACACAAATCAAGTTGAAAACGAAGGCTCCTCTTATGGATAAAAGTATGATGAATACTCAAGAATCTTCACCTACCACCTTAGCTGCAAATAAAAAAGAAAATGGGATAATCGTAATTTTTAGTTGCAATACCTGTCCGTTTGTTGTTGGCACTCCAGATTTTCCAGGGTGGGAAAAACAATACAATGAATTATACAATATGGCACTAAAAGCAAACATTGGACTCGTTTTAATAAATTCAAATGAGAAAAAAAGAACCGGAGATGATTCTTTTGAAGAAATGAAAATACGGGCAATTAATATGAATTATGAAATGCCCTATTTAATGGATGAAAATTCAGAGCTAGCAAATGCTATGGAGGCAAAAACAACACCTCACGCATTTTTCTTTGATAAAAATGACAAACTTGTTTATGCGGGCGCTATAGACAATATTTGGGATGGTAATCGTAAAAAAGATGAACAATATCTTTACAATGCTGTTAAATCTATGCTTAATGGGAAAAAAATAAAACCAAATTTTACTCCTCCAAAGGGCTGTAGTATCAAACGTTTATAAATCAATTCATAATGCTTCACATGAAACCGCTTTCATTATTTAGTTTCCTTTTTCTGAGCACCTTATTATTCTCTCAACAAGGAGAAGGTGGCTTGCCAAAGACTTACAAAAAAAAACAAGATTTTAGTAAAATTGATAAACGAGTTTTCGAAGAACCCAATTTAGCAATTTTGAGGAGTGAAGATTCATTAATAGATAATTCTGGAACTGCACCTTGGCGCTTTGGGTTTAATAACTTTACCAATTTAAATACCAACAATTCTGGAACTTGGATAAATTTCCCAAACGGAGATCGAATTTGGCAACTTATTTTAAATTGTAAAAATGCCCAAACTATAAATTTAACTTTTTCGAATACAGAAATACCTGAGGGGAACGAATTATATGTTTTTAATCCCACAAAAGATTTTATTCTTGGGAAATTTACAGCAAATCATACTTACAATGGTGAGTTAGGAACCGAGTTGGTACCGGGAGAAATTGCTATCGTTGAGTACTTTGTTCCTAATGGTTCATTGCTTGGGAATATAAATATTTGTACTGTAACTCATGGCTATCGCACTCCAAATGACTTCTTACTTAAAGCTTTTGGCGATGCTGGTTCTTGCAATGTAAATGTTAACTGTCCGGAGGGTGCATCTTGGATAGCACAAAGAAATAGCGTTGTTATGTTGGTTTCAGGAAGCAATGGTTTTTGTACTGGAGCCTTAATCAATAATATTCTTAATGATGGAAAACCCTATGTTTTAACTGCTGATCACTGTTACAGTAACCCTGCAACATGGATTTTTCGATTTAATTGGCAATCTTCCTCATGTACAAATCCAGCGTCAACTCCTACTTTTCAATCATTGTCAGGTGCTGTGCTAAGAGCTCGCGGTTCTGCGTCTGATTTTTGTCTAGTAGAAATTACTGGAGGCTTAGTTAATGGGACAGTTCCAGCAGCCTATACTCCTTATTTTTCAGGCTGGGATAATACAGAATCAATTGCAAGTTCAGCAGTTTGTATCCATCATCCTTCTGGGGACATAAAAAAAATATCCTTTGAAAATAGTGCCTTAATTTCTACAACTTTTGGAGGAAGCCCTCCAAATAGTCATTGGGGTGTCCCATCGTGGAATTTAGGTGTAACAGAAGGCGGATCGTCCGGAGCACCATTATTTAACCAAAATAGAAGGATTATTGGACAACTGCACGGAGGAGCTTCTGCTTGTGGCGGGTCAGTATTATCAGATGAATACGGAAAAGTAAGTGTTTCTTGGAATCCTGCAGGTAGCGCTAATAGTGCACAACTAAAACACTGGTTAGACCCTATCAACAGTAATGCAAGTTTTGTAGATGGTTTTGACCCTTCAAATGCACCAGTAATTTTCCTCGATGCAGGGTTGAATAATTCTACATTAACACAAACTGCTCTTTGTGGATCAAATTACATTCCAAAAGTTACCATTTCTAATGGCGGAAGTCAAGCCTTAATTTCAGCAGTGATAACTTACTCTATTGATGGTGGCACTCAACAAATCTACAATTGGAATGGAAATTTAGCACAATATCAAACGCAAGAAATAAGCCTTCCAGCAGTACAATTATTACCTGGCAATCATACTTTTTCAGCAACGGTTTCCCAAGCAAATAATGGTGATGACGAGTTAGCTACAAATAACACAACGAGTTCCCAGATTGTTGTAACAGCCGAGAATCAAACATCAAATTTACTTAAAGTGAAACTCAAAACTGACGATTACGCGTCAGAAACATACATGGAGTTAATTTCAAGTAATGGAACAGTAGTTTGGTTTCAGGGAAATGAAAGCATTGCTGGAAATTTTGGCACAGGAAATGGAAATGCTCCAAATGATCCTACTACTCCATTGACAGATAATACTAACTACAATTGGGATGTTCCGATCTCTGCCCTAGATTGTTTCACTTTTAACATCTACGATTATTACGGCGATGGAATTGCAGGTTTTTTTAGTGATGGCACTTTGTCATTGGCTAATCATAACAACATTAATTTTTTCACTCTTGGTTCTCCAAATTTTGGAGCAGAACTTGAAATAGTTGTTAAAAATGTAGGTAATGTTGGCCTCATTGAAAATATTAGTGATGCTATAGTAGTCTATCCTAATCCGGCCAATAATTTATTACTTGTAGACATCCAATTTGATGCTTTGAAAATGAGTATTCTCGATATTTATGGAAAATTAATTTCTTCCAATTCAATAATCAACCAACACAATGAATTAGACATTTCATCTTTTGCAAGTGGCACGTATTACATTAAAGTTGATTTATTTAATGGGGATCAAGCGATAAAACGATTTGTAAAACAATAATCCGAAATTAGGAATGGCGGGTATTTATGTTCACATTCCTTTTTGTAAGAAGCGCTGTACCTATTGCGATTTTCATTTTTCAACCTCTTTTGAGTCATACAGAAAAGAATTAATTCAAGCTATTTCTTGCGAATTGATTCTTAGAAAAAATGAAATTTCTGACAAAATTCAAACTATTTATTTTGGAGGCGGAACACCAAGCATTCTCTCAAAATCAGAATTAATTCTAATTCTTAAAACCATTAAAGAAAACTTTCTGTTGACTGATAATCTTGAAGTCACTTTAGAGGCGAATCCTGACGACATTAACGATGAAAATTTAATTCTCTGGAAAAGCCAAGGAGTAAATCGACTATCGATTGGATTACAATCTTTTAAAGAAAGTGATTTATTGTGGATGAATCGCTCACATCTTTTAGAACAAGCAATAGCATCAGTTAAAAATGCTCAACATCATGGTTTCAAGAATATTAGTGTTGATTTAATGTATGGATTGCCAAATCTATCTTTGGAAGAATGGGAGCAACATTTAAAGAATGTCGTCGACCTATCTATTTCTCATATTTCCGCCTATTGTTTGACAGTTGAACCAAAGACTGCTTTGTTTCAAGAGGTTAAAAAGAAACGATTAATTACTGCAAGTGATGCTGAACAGAGCTTACAATTTGAATTAATGATAGATGTGCTCTCTAAAAATGGTTTTGAGCAGTATGAAGTGTCAAACTTTGCAAAGGAAGAAAATTACGCTCGCCACAATTCAAATTATTGGAAAGGTATTCCCTTTATTGGTGTTGGACCTTCTGCTCACTCATACAACTCAAATCAAAGAAGGTGGAATGTGGCTAATAATTCTCTTTACTATAAAAACGTTTCAAAAAATAATACTTGGTTTACAAAGGAGCAACTCAGTGAAGTTGATCAATGGAACGAATTAATACTTACAGGTTTTAGGACAAAATGGGGTGTTACCAAGGAAAAAATAAAAGGTTTTGGAGGGTTTTCAGAAGCTGAAAAAAAAATACTTTCAAACTATGCAAATGAAAATATGTTGTTGGAAACAGATAGCGCTTATTTATTGAGTAAGAAAGGTTTACTTTTTGCAGATGCAATTGCTGAAAAACTTTTTCGTTTGAATCAAAGCAAATCTTTACTTTTGTAATCAATGATAGAAAATACAAAACAAGCAAAATACGATCGTGCTTATTTACGCTTAGCTGAAAGTTGGGCACAATTATCACAGTGTACACGAAAAAAAGTCGGCGCAATTATAGTGAAAGACGCAATTATTATTTCTGACGGATTTAATGGCACACCCTCAGGATTTGATAATGCTTGTGAAAATGAGGCAGGAGAAACACATTGGTATGTTTTACACGCTGAGGCAAACGCGATTTTAAAAGTTGCTAAATCGACCAATAATTGCAAAGACGCAACGCTCTATTTAACACATTCTCCTTGCAAAGAATGCAGTAAACTCATTCTTCAATCTGGAATTTCAAGAATTGTTTTTAATGAGGAATATAAAGATTTATCAGGTCTTGATTTTTTAAGAAGCGCAGGTCTTGAAGTTGTTCATATAACAAATACCACAAATGTCTGAAACCCCGAAATCAAATTACAAACTACCGTTACTTCTCTCCCTTTTTTTAGCAATTGGCCTTTATTTTGGGGGGAAACTAAGTAATGGCTTTTCATCAAATAAGTCTGCGGATGTTCAAAAACTAGAGGATATATTAGACTTAATAGAAGATCGTTACGTTGATAAAGTTGATAAAGACAGGGTTTTTGAAGAAACAATCTCAGAGATGCTCCATAAACTTGACCCTCATAGTAATTACATTGCCTCAAAAGATATGGAAGCGGTGAACGAGTCTATAGAGGGAGAATTTGGAGGCATTGGAGTGCGTTTTCTCTTACTTCGAGATACAATTTGTATAACAAATATTATTGGCGGATCACCCTCAGAAATGGCAGGCGTAAAAGCCGGGGATAAAATTATAGAAATTGAGGGTAAATCAGTTGTTGGAAAAAAAATAACCAATGAAAAAGTAATGCAAAAACTAAAAGGGCTCGAGGGAACAAACGTTAAATTTAAAGTCCTCAGAGGTAAAAAGTATAAATTATTTTCACTTCAAAGGGGAGTAATTCCATTGGAAACCATTACTTGTGCATACATGTTAAATGCCAATACGGGCTATATCCTTATAGAACAATTTTCTATTCCTACAGCACAAGAATTTTACATTGCTGCAAGCAGATTGAAAGAAAAAGGAATGACAAAATTAGTGCTCGACTTACGGAATAATGGAGGTGGTGTATTAACCGCTTCAACAGATATTGCGGATGAATTTTTAAAGGAGGGCCTGGTCATGCTAAAAACAAAAGGCAGAAAAAGTGGAGAGGAAGTGTATTATGCCAAAGCAGGAGGGCTTCTAGAAAATACGAAAACTGTTGTACTTATTAATGCAAATTCTGCATCAGCAAGTGAAATATTAGCAGGAGCATTGCAAGATAACGACCGAGCAATTATTGTTGGTAGAAGATCTTTTGGAAAAGGATTAGTTCAGGAAGATCAGGTCTTAAGAGATGGAAGTAATTTGAGAATAACAATTGCAAGGTATTATACTCCATCTGGCCGCTGTATTCAAAGAGCTTACAATGGAAAATACGAGGATTATATGGCAGACGAAGAACGTTATACCAACGGTGAACTTTATGTTCAAGATAAAAGTAAGTTGGTTGATTCGCTAAAATTTAAAACACGAAAAGGTCGAATTGTATATGGTGGTGGGGGCATTCAGCCAGACGTCTTCGTGCCTTTTGACTCCTCAGGCACCAGTTTATATTTAACTTCCCTTCAATACAGTGGGGCATTTACAGCATTTTCATTC
>SYKJ01000130.1 GCA_005798205.1 Bacteroidota bacterium
AAAAGGTTCTTTTTTCTTGAGAACCTTAGAACAAAAAGTTGGCAGAACTAAATTTGATGAATTCATCAAAAACTATTTTGAAAAGCATGCTTTTAAAACGATAAATTCAGATGATTTTGTCAATTATTTAGAAAAAAATCTTTTAAATAAAAATCAAATTCAGTTCAATCACAAAGATTGGATTTACAAGGAAGGTTTACCAAAAAATTGCATACAAATAAACTCCTTGCGTTTAAATAAAATGAAGGAACTAGCAAATAAATTTGTACAAGGTGAAGCAATTTTTAAACCTGTAATTAGTTATGAGAAAATGCGTGTCAAAGGGCGTTTTAGAAAAAAGAAAATCGTAAATAAATTAGAAAGAAAAGATTACATTGTTCAGGAATGGCAAACATTTATCCGGTCATTACCAAAAACAATTTCTAAGGAAAAGTTAAAGGTAATTGATGCTAATTTGGGATTCAAGAATTGTGGGAATTCAGAAATTATGATGGAATGGTATGTGAAAGCGATTGAGAATGATTATACGGAAATTAATACGAAAATAGAGAATTTTGTTTTAAAAGTAGGACGAAGAAAATACCTTCTTCCTATTTACGAAGCGCTTAATGCTGCTAATACTGAATTGGCAAAAAGCATTTTTAATAAAGCAAAGAATAGTTACCATGCAGTTTCTAGAAATTCAATTGAGGAACTACTCTATGATTCAAATTAATTTGCGAGTTCACTCATAAACCGAATACGGATTAATCGCAATTCTTCTTCTGTGTATACTCCATCAAACTCACGGTAAGCCGCTTCCAAATCGTCAGTTTCTGATCCTGAAAAATAGTCAAAAACTTCCTCCTGATCGTTGCTATCGAGAAGGGTATTAATATAATAATTAATATTTACGCGAGTACCCGAATTCACAATTGATTCAATTTCATCTAACAGTTCATTGAAACTTTTTCCTTGAGAATTTGCAATATCCTCCAAGGGCAGTTTACGATCTATATTTTGTATTAATTGTACTTTGAGCGCCGATTTATTTGCAATTGTTTTTACAGCTATATCAAGCGGCCGTTCTATTTCGTTGTCCTCAACATAGTTTGCAATAAGAGCAACAAATGGTTCTCCGTAGCGCTGAGCTTTTCCTGTTCCGACACCTTGAATATTTGTCAATTCCTCAATTGTAATAGGATATTGAAAACACATATCTTTTAACGATGGTTCTTGAAAAATTACAAATGGAGGAATTCCTTTTTCTTTTGATAATGATTTTCGCATATCGACCAGTAAAGAATACAATGTTTCATCAAAAGCGCTTCCTTTTCCTCCAACTTCAATGATTGAGTCATCATCATCAGTATTTGAAAAATCATGTTGCTTAATCAACATAAAGGATCTAGGGGTTTTAATAAATGCTTTTCCTTCTTCTGTCAATTTAAGAATCCCAAAAGTATCAATGTCTTTACTAATAAGTCCGCCAACATACACTTGTCGAATAACAGCATTCCAAAAATGCTCGTCTTTATCCTTTCCAACTCCAAAACCTTTAATAGAATCGTGTTTGTATTGCTTTATATCTGCAGTAATATGGCCAGATAAAAAAGCACAATAGTGTTTTGCTTTTTGAGTCTCATCAAGTGAGGAAATGGCATTAAGTAACATCAAAACATAGTGCTGTCCTTCTGTCCTTTCACGAGGATTTTTACAATTATCACATTTTTGGTTGCAGGCTTCCTCATCAAAAAATTCGCCAAAATAGTGTAAAATAAATTTTCTTCTACAAACAGATGTTTCAGAATAAGATACAATTTCGTGTAACAATTGTCGACCAATTTCTTGCTCAGTAATCATTTTTGGCTGAAGAAATTTTTCCAATTTTTCAATGTCTTTGTAGCTGTAAAAAGCCAAACATTCTCCTTCACCTCCATCTCTACCTGCACGCCCTGTTTCCTGGTAATAACTTTCCAATGATTTAGGAATGTCGTGATGAATAACAAACCGTACATCTGGTTTATCTATTCCCATTCCGAAGGCAATTGTTGCTACAATCACCTCAATTTCTTCCATCAGAAACATATCTTGGTTCTTTCCGCGCGTATTTGCATCAAGGCCAGCATGGTATGGAAGAGCATTGATTCCATTTACCTGCAATAATTCTGAAATTTCCTCTACTTTTTTTCTACTCAAGCAATAAATAATACCACTTTTACCCTTGTGCTTTCGAATAAATTTGATGATTTCTTTTTCAACATCTCGCTTAGGTCGAATTTCATAAAATAAGTTATCCCGGTTGAAAGAAGATTTAAATACATCAGCATCTAACATATTTAAATTCTTTTGAATATCGTATTGAACTTTGGGAGTAGCTGTGGCAGTTAGCGCAATAATTGGAACATCGGATATTTTCTCAAAGATTTCACGAAGTCTCCGGTATTCTGGTCTAAAATCGTGCCCCCATTCTGAAATACAATGGGCTTCGTCAATAGCAAAAAATGAAACGTGAACAGAAGTTAAAAATTCAATATTTTCTTTTTTTGTTAGTGATTCTGGTGCCACATACAACATTTTTGTCTTACCATTTGTGATATCTTGGCGTACCTGCTGAAGTTCTGATTTTGACAAAGATGAATTCATAAAATGAGCTACGCTCTCATTATCACTCACATTTCGAATGGCATCAACCTGGTTTTTCATTAAGGCAATGAGAGGCGAAACGATGACTGCAGTGCCATCAAGGAGCAAAGCTGGTAATTGATAACACATCGACTTGCCTCCGCCGGTAGGCATAATAACAAAACTATTCCTTCCACTCAGAACATTGTCGATAATAATTTTTTGGTCACCCTTAAAAGTATCAAATCCAAAATACTTTCTTAAAGAAGCTTTTAAATCTATTTTTTGGTTTTCAGTTAAATTAACTTCTGTAAATCCTTCCATTATTGATTTAACATTATTCTATACAAACTTGTTTATTATAAATATAAATAAAATATATGAACTCACTCAAGTAAATACTTTTAAAATGAAGGAAAAAGAGAAAAAAAACTTAAAAAACTAAAAATGCTATCCATTTATAGCTTCAACTTCTATAACTTCAGGAAGGTGTTGCTTTAATAAATTTTCAATTCCACCTTTTAATGTAGCAGTAGAGGACGGGCAACCAGCGCAAGAACCTTTCAATAAAACGGTTACTTTTCCATCTTTAAAGCCAACAAAATCAATTGCACCTCCATCATTTTCAACAGCTGGGCGAACATATTGATCTAAAAGTGCTTTGATTGGATCATCGAATTCACTTGGGTTAAATTCTATTTTATTATTTTCTTGATCTACGGCTTCAATAACTTTAGATGAAGGCATCTGAATTAAAATATCTTTTGAATTTGCAATCCATTCCTTTATAAATTCTCTCAATTCCATCGTAATGAAATCCCAAGGAACATTATCAGTTTTGGTGATGGTAATAAAATTTGCAGCAATGAATACATTTTTGACAAAAGGGAAATCAAAAAGTGCTTCAGCAAGCGGAGAAAATCCTTTCGCTTCTTTTTTTGTTGTAAACTCAGCAGAATCTCCAGAGATTAATAAGTATTTGTTCGCCACAAACTTCATTGTTGAGGGATTTGGCGTCATTTCTGTATAAATTGTTACCGGCACATCCATTAAATATATTTTTTGTTTAAAAATAGGCAGAATCAATGAATGATTACTAAATTTTAGACTAATAATTTTTAAAACTACTTATAAGAATCTAATTTCCAATTCAAATTACTACAGCTCAAAGTGTAGCGGATTCAACAAGTCTAAAACAGTTTTAACTG
>SYKJ01000131.1 GCA_005798205.1 Bacteroidota bacterium
CAGCCACTACGGCATTGCGGACGTGCTGGCCGTGGGAGCGCGCGCCCAAACACTCTCGCGCCTGTTCAACTTGCGCGAGGGCTTCACTGCCGATGATGACCGCCTGCCACGGCGGGTAATGCGCGCCTTTCAGAGCGGTCCGCTGCAAGGCGTTGAGATTTCGGAGGAAAGCTTCAACTGGGCGCGCCGCCGTTACTACGAGCTGCTGAATTGGGACGGCGAAAGCGGCGTGCCTGCCAGCAGCTGCCTAGCAAACCTGCAGCTGCCCGAACTCGGCTTGCAGCTCTAACTACGCAACTTTAATCCTTTATAAAATAGCAATATTTTGTCGCAAATGGAAATCTACGTAAAGATAGATTTTGAATACCAAAAATATCATCAACAATCTGTGTGCAGCTTTTTTCTTTTTCGTAGGCGAAACTACCATTTAGAATAATTCCACCTTTTGGAATGCGCGGATATAAAGTTTGTAAAACTTCTTTATCAATTTCATACAATCCTTTATGAAGAATAAAAAGAGCACAAACAGGATGTGATTCCTCTACGTATATTTGGATATTACTTACAATATTGCCCTTAACTATCTTTATTTTCTCAAATTGATTGAAAGCCACTGCCTTATTAAATAATGCCACCGATTGTTCTAATAAATGAAATGACGATGCTTTAATAAAATGTCCATTAGGTAAAGAATACCCTTCAAAATCATCAAACCCAAGAATCTTTCGAGTGTAATTTCTATGTTCATAAATTTCAGAAAAATGAGCAAAACTGAAAAGAGACTGACCCTCAAGCACACCTATTTCTATGATATCTCCAGGTATTTCAATTATTTTTTTAAAGATTTCATAATATACCAATTGTTTGGTTAATTCTTGGGTCCTTACCACTCTTGCGTAATTATAGAGCAATATTTCAGGGAAATCCTCATGGGCCTTAATTAGTCCGATATAGCTATTTAAAATATCCAACTCTTTTGGTTGAAAATTTTCAAGAGTGCTCGGTATTGATTCTTTACGTATCATAACATTTCCTTTTCTGCAAAATAAATTGGAAAGAATTCCGTTGAGTATATTAACATAATACAAGATATTCTTACAAAAATCAACTCGAAGTTGTTCTTTGAGCAAATAACCTTGAGTGCTGTTCTTCCAATCATTCTAAAGCTTTCAAAACTTAATTTCTTTACCTCTCAGGATTAGCCAGATTTTCAGTATAACAA
This sequence comes from Bacteroidota bacterium, assembly GCA_005798205.1. The sequence goes on from SYKJ01000131.1 coordinate 1,223, forward strand.
ATCCTCCGTTTATCCTACTTCCTTTCAAGTATGAAATGAATATCTTCATTTTCTTGCAACAATAAATTTCGATAAAATCGATCGCTAATTAGTCGGAAAGAGACCAGTCATTAAATTCAAAAGAAATTACAAGAAAAAGTGGGCTTTGGGATTTAGATCAAAAAAAGCTCATGAAACTTTAGTCATCAGAAACACAAACTTTTAGGATAATGTTCGCTTACTGGTCTCTTTACAACGACTAATTGAAAAATAGCTCTAAATCAAATGAAATTCAGAACAGAAACATAATCGAATGCGAATAGATTATTTATGTTCAACTTCTCCTTAATTTTTTGCAGAAATAAAGAAGTTGAAAGAAATTTTTACCCTATCTTGTGACAAGCAAATAGAATATGAAATTATGTGTATTCGTCAAGAAAAAAGAAAAAACACAGTAAAACCAAAATTCAAGAAACGACTAACCTGAGTTTGCAAACTAGTAATGCCGATTAGGACATTTTAAGAATAATACAAAAGCCGAATATAATCACCATCTCCCTATTCCTACTCTAAATAAAATTTAGGATACTAGAGAAAACAGTAAGTGATGAAATGCTTTCTTCAAATGATTAACTCGCTAGTTGAGTTAAGTTAGTTTCCTGATACTACTTTTTTGAAAAGATAAAAATTTCCCAAAAACCGCTAGAGCTTTTAATAACTTCTTCTAGAGTGATTTGATTTGGCAGAATGTCAAAGATACAATTATTAATTCCTGACCTGGCATTTTCAATTAATACAATTTTTCCATTATCCGATAAAAAGTCTGAGCAATTTGAAAAAAAGGATTTGTGTATTTCGAAATCTGGATCTCGACCACTAATACCTTGCGGCTTTGTTATAGGCAAATTTAAATGAGGAGGATTACCTACGATGCATTCATATCGTTTTTCATTTGATCGCAAAGCACTAAAACAATCTGATAAAATAATGCTAGAATTAGTTAGATTAGATGTAGATTTAGTATTTTTCATCGATCGTATGGCCTGATAATTCGCATCAACAAGAGTAACGTTGCATTTTAGCTCATTTGCTATCGACAGACCTATTGCGCCAGATCCAGCAAACATATCAAGTATATTATTATATTTATTTTTATCAATATAACGTACTAAAAAATTGACGTATGCCCAGTTCGTAAAATAAGCTGGAATCTCAGTAGATTCATATATACTGAATACTTGCAATCTAAATTTTTTATGCATTTCTTCTTTCGACGGACTTGATCTACTATGCAAATCCAAAATTTCTAACATCGAATTCTTAGATATACATTTTTCGATGAGTAGTTTCTCAGCAAATGAAGGCAATTCTGAAACTATACAAAGGACTTCGAAATCGTTTGGATCAAGTTTAAATATACTCATAATCCCTGCCTCTTTATTTTCCTTGTCAGAAAAAAAAATTATATTTCTATCGGTAGCTCTATTTTTGATTTTCTCCATTTCAGATTGATTTTCAACGTAGAAACATATTCTTATTTTTGCTGGCAAAAAGGAAATATCCAATTCGTGAACCTGCTGGAACCCATAAAAACTAACATTTACTATTTCTGTTTTCATTTTGCAATACCTCGATGTTTTTAACTTTTCCATCTATATTTTTTCCAAATAGTGACTTACGCTGGTTTATTTGCAAATTTTATATAATTTTCAAAAAGCAACAAATAACAAATTCTTTATTACTTATTATATTAATGATAGAAGCAAATTCAAATCTATTCAAGACACAGTCCAGACATTCTCGTAGTTAATTGATTAATTACTTTAGCGATCATATCAATAAATACCTGCTCAATATGAATGCTTCCGACTTTATCAGGGAAAGACCCGAACATCTATCACGATAACAGCATTTACCAAAGGAGAACGGTGGATAACATAAACTTGGCGAATAAGTTACCCAAGTTACAATTTTCAATAGATGCCGAAATGGATTTTCCTTTAGGTAAATGGCACCTCAATAAGGAACAAATTCAAAACTTCATTGACAAAGCTAAAAACACAACTTTAAGATTTTTGCTAACATGGAAAAAATAAATCTAGGCCATTAAATAAGGACATTGAACATGATGCTCGAGGTACTTTACAAATCTTAGAATTTGGTCATCCTTTCAGATAATAGAAATTAACAAGAAAGAGATATATAAAGTTATAACACAATACCCTAGATTAATAAACAAAAGAAAGCTCTTCAACCTAAAATAGAAACTACTTTGCTAGGCTCTTTTCCTTCATGATACTGAAAACATATCATGAAATTCAAAATGCAATATATATTTCTCTCTGTCAAAATGCTCGTAGTACCTCAATATTGCAAAAGTTATTTATATATTTCTAAGAGAGGCTCTAAATTTATCGAATTTACAATTAATGCATCCGATAAATAAGTTCCGAACGATTGACATTAGGTTTTTCATTCTCCAACAATAAAATAACTTTTTTGACGACCATAGCAATTATTGTTTTCTCTAAAAATTTATACAATCCGTTACACCCAAACTTTTGAGCAGTTGCAGAGGCAATATGCAACTCCTCCTTAATGCTGGAAGATTTTTCATAAATTTCTGAATACTTATAATTTAAGCTCTCGCATAAGATAAGGCTAATCATATTAATATCTATATCGAACGGATCCTCTGACGGATTCAAGGAATACAATTTATCAACTACACCTTGAATTTCATCATTATCTCTGAATAAGCAATTTATGAAATCACCAATAAAATTATTATCAACTTCACTACTATTTATCATATCAATCACCTCGAGCATGGTCTTTAATTATTATTTCGTATAAGAGTTTTGAAATACACCTCTCACCTTCTGGTCCAAAATGAATCGTATCGCTAAAAATAGTTACATTAGAGTCAAATTTATTTATTTCTTGGTGAAAATCATAGATAAACCCTATATCTTTCTTTCCAATTAAATCAGAAAATCGATCCATCATATACCTTACAGTGGATGGATTAACAATAGCGTTCTTCATATTTTGCATTCTAGAATTAATAATGGAAATATGTTGTTTCATTAATTCTCTTTCAATATTGGACATTTGCCTTTTGCTATAAACTGTAGGCTGTAGGATAGAGAAGAATTTGGAACCTTGGGATTGAACTAACTGACGGTATTGTAATAACCTGGAGTAAAATGCTTTTATGACAATTGCAGCATTTGTGATTGGGAATCCATTTCTTTTTAGATGTGGCAAACCCGAATTAAAATCGCCAGTTATGCGTTGGGCCATAACTTCTAATTCTATTTGGTTTGCTACTGCAAATTTCTTTTGAAGAAAATTATCAGAAAGCATGCCATGTACTAAATCATTTGCCCCACTAAAGCTAATAACAATATCAGGCTTTAATTCCATGCAGAAAAGAATATAAGTAAATATTTCATTTAGTATTTGATGATTTTCAAAAGCAAAGTTTAAAACTATATACTCATAACCATCAGTATTCTTGTTTAACAAATCTTGAAGAAAATCAGTGAATCTTTCTCCAATAAAAGAACAAAAACCGTAGCATGCTGACCCTCCTGTGAAAACAATAAGCTTGGTTTTACTATTTCGATGTCTATATTTTTGATAATCATCAGAGACTCTATAACCATATTCGTGATTCACTTCTTGACCAAATTTGCTGTATATATAGGAAAAATTTAAATATGGAAAGAAAATCATTCCATCATTCGTTTTATCAGCTATTTTATGAAAAGTATTCTGTTTTTGTAATTTGAATACAGGCTTATCGAAGGGCCTATACCTTTCTTTGCGTAAACCTCCAAAACCATGTAAATAATTTTTATATATATCTAAATTAAATGATTTACTCCAGGTTACCATACTACTTTTGCCATCTGCATTTGCTATCAAGATGACTCTAGTTCCTTCTTTTAAAGGTGGGAGTTCATCTAATTTAAGAACTTCAGCATCAACTATGAATAATGGTGAGAAAAGACCTTTATAACCTTTTCCATTTTTTCCAAAGCAAACAAAGGATATCTCACTATCATTGAAATGCTTTTGAATATGTTTCATCGTCATTTCGATGTAAAGTTTTTCGTATGCTACATCAGGTAAAACAACAAAAGTCCTTTCTTTAATCATCTCTTTCTCCAAACTCCCAAAAATTTTTTATAATAAATGGTCTTAATGCTAAGTAATCCATACCACTATAAGAGAATGTCAAAATAGCATCATATGGAGAATCCACTATTGGTTCACCACGGAGATTAAAAGAAGTATTCAGCAAAATTGGAACACCGGTTCTTTCATAAAATTTTTTCAATAATTGATGGAACGAAGGATTTGTTTCTTTCCATACTAATTGAATTCGTGCAGTTCCATCAACATGTGTTACTGCTGGAATTTTTATTGCCATACCTGATTTTACCCTTGCTACAGATAGCATATAACTTTCTGGAGAATCCAAATCCAATTTACCTGAAAAATCAAACCATTCTTTTGCATACTCAGCCATAACACTTGGAGCAAATGGCCTATAAGGCTCTCTGAACTTGATTTTTCTATTAACAATTTCTTGCGTATCTTTGTATCTTGGATCTGCAATAATACTTCGTGCCCCCAGAGACCTAGGACCCCACTCTGAATTTGAGCTAAACCAACCTATAACATTTTTTTCTATTAATAGCTCTGAAAGTTTCCCGTAAAACTCATCATCTCCAAATTCATCATATTGCTCGATAGTATATTTTTCTATTTGATCACGTATTTCACTTACTGACCATAACGAACCTTTAAGACAAGAATGAAATTTCTTCTTTCTGGGAATTCGCAAGGTACAATGCGTATAGTGCAAAGCGGCACCTAATGCAGATCCACCATCTCCAGATGCCGGCTGGATAAAGATATCTTCTAAATTAAGTTCTGATTGCAAAACAGAATTTGCAACTGAATTTAACGCAACACCACCGCCTAGGCAAAGTTTATTTAATCCGGTTAACCGAATTGCTTTTTGTGCCATCTTAAGAACAATCTCTTCTGTAACACATTGCAGACTAGCTGCAATATCAGCATAGAATTGATTGTCTGTTCCCATTGTAAGCATTTCATTCTCGGAAAGATAATCCGGGGCAAGATGAAGATAATCTGGTGTAAAAAATGGTGTATCGTAAACTCTTGGCTTTTTTCCAAATAACTCTATGAGTTTACTAGTATACATTTGTTCTGTTGGGGTAGTAAAATCAAAGTAAGAAGAATCAACAAATAATTCTCCATTGCTTTCCATATTAAACGTTTTGTTAACTTTTTCAGAAAATTTAGGATTTCCGAAAGCAGACATTCCCATAATTTTATACTCGCCCTCATTTACTTCAAATCCTAAATAGGAAGTGTAGGCACTGTATACAAGACCAATCGAGTATGGAATACTTAAAGAAGAAATTTTAATTAAATCATTGCCGCTACCTTTGTAAATTGAGCTACATTCATATTCCCCGACAGCATCATTTATTAAAATCGCAGCCTCTTCAAAGTTTGAGGGCAAAAAAGCTGCAGCTGCATGAGAATCATGATGATTTATGCATGATATTTTCTCAATCGGAAAGCTTAATTTTTTTGAAATATAATATTCAGGTGAAAAAAATCCCTCACTCAACCAAGAAGAAATTACAGTAGCTAAGTAATCGGGTTTATTATCAGCTATAGAAAATTTCAAAACTCTATCCAATTTCAATGATGTATTCTCGTAAAACACTATGCGATCAATTTGAAATATTTTCAAATTTGCACTTTTCAAACAAAAATTAATTGAGTCAATTGGGAAATCATGATCGTGTTTTTTTCTAGAAAATCTTTCTTCATGAGCACCAAACACAAATTCCCCATCAATAACTAATGCGGCAGAAGAATCATGAAAACCGAAAGATAAGCCTAATATATTGGTCATTTTAAATTGTCCTTTCTAAAAATAGTTCGAAAAAACTTTTGGGGAACATTGGATAGATACATAATTTCGACAGTATATCAATTTGTTTCTTTTTGAACCTAAAAGGATAAATAACGGATAGGAAATTCAAGCCCACAAGCACCTTAAAACTGTAAGCGCTGGCCCCGCACTCATCAAGCACCGATTTGCGCTTACCTGCACTTCGCCATTACCTAATTGTCAACAAATACTTTTGTTCGATACTCCGAGAGGTA
>SYKJ01000010.1 GCA_005798205.1 Bacteroidota bacterium
AAAATGCCAGCTTCTGAGAGGGCAAAATACATCTATCGAATCGCTCGTTTAATGCAAGAGCGTGCTCGCGAGTTTGCAATTATAGAATCCCTTGATTCAGGAAAAACTATTCGTGAATCACGCGATGTTGACATTCCACTCGCTTGTAACCATTTTTTTTACTATGCCGGTTGGGCAGATAAATTAGATTATGCTTTTCCCAATCGAAAAATTGAATCTTTAGGTGTTGCAGGACAAATTATACCTTGGAATTTTCCATTGTTGATGGCAGCTTGGAAAATTGCACCAGCTCTAGCTGCAGGAAACACTGTGGTATTAAAGCCTGCAGAAACAACAAGTTTAACTGCTCTTAAATTAGCAGAAATCATTGAAGAATCTGGATTGCCGCCTGGAGTTGTAAATATTGTAACTGGCTTTGGAGAAACCGGGGCAGCTATTGTGAATCACCCTGACATCAATAAAATTGCTTTCACAGGATCGACAGCTGTTGGAAAGATAATTCAAACTGCACTTGCTGGAACATCCAAAAAAGTAACACTTGAATTGGGAGGAAAATCGGCAAATATTATCTTTGAAGACGCTCCAATTGACCAAGCAGTTGAAGGAATTGTAAACGGCATCTTTTTTAATCAAGGTCATGTCTGTTGCGCTGGATCAAGATTATATGTTCAGGAGGGAATTGCTGAAAAAGTGGTGAGAAAATTAAAACACCGCATGGAAAGCTTGTATGTCGGTGATCCCTTGGATAAAAATACAGATATCGGAGCAATAAATTCTAAAGAGCAACTGCAAACCATAGAAAAATACATAAAAATTGGAATTCAGGAAGGGGCAGAAATGTATCAGCCAAAATGTTCATTGCCAAACAAAGGATTTTATTGTCCCCCAACACTTTTTTTAAATGTTGCTCAATCAAGTGTTATCGCTCAGGAAGAAATTTTTGGGCCAGTTCTAACAATTCAAACATTTCGAACTGTTGATGAGGTTATTCAAAAGGCAAATAATTCCCCCTTTGGCTTGGCCGCAGGTGTTTGGACAGATAAAGGATCTCGGATATTTAATCTCACAAGTAAATTGCGCGCCGGAGTGATTTGGGCTAATTGTTATAATAAATTTGATCCAACATCTCCTTTTGGAGGATACAAAGAAAGTGGGTTTGGAAGAGAGGGCGGATTACACGGATTGAGTGCATACCTTAAATTGAGTTAAGATGAGTAGGATAGAAGTTTTAAAAACATATAAGATTTTTATTGGCGGGAAATTTCCAAGAACCGAATCTGGAAGGTATTATACTCCAAAGGATTCAAAAGGAAAAGCATTGGCAAATGTATGTTTATCATCCAAAAAAGATGTCCGAAATGCAGTTGTAGCTGCTCGCAAAGCATTTGGTGATTGGTCTGAGCGCTCAGCGTTTAACCGAGGGCAAATACTGTACCGCATTGCCGAAATGTTGGAAGGAAGGCGTGCTCAATTTATTGAAGAACTAATGAAACAAGGAAGTTCAAAAGTTGCGGCAATAAATGAGGTAAATATAAGTATAGACAGAATCGTTTATTATGCCGGATGGTGCGATAAATACAACCAAGTAGTAAGTTCCGTGAATCCTGTAAGTTCCTCTCATTTCAATTTCTCAAGTTTAGAACCTATGGGAATTGTAGGAATAGTTGCTGAACAAAATACTTCTCTCATTGGATTGATATCACTTGTTTTACCAGCTATTTGCGGAGGAAATTCGAGTGTGGTTTTGGCATCTGAGAAATTGCCCCTTTGCTCAGTAACTTTTGCTGAAGTTTTACATTCATCGGATGTTCCAGCAGGGCTCATAAATATTCTGACTGGGTCTACTGTTGAAATGGCTCCAATACTTGCATCTCATATGGATGTAAATGCTCTTGTAAGTTCTAATTTAGATGAAAAAATGAATAGGGAATTAGCACTATTTACAGTTCAAAATCTAAAACGCAAATTTGACTATTCTGAAAATTGGATGAAAATAGAATCACAGGCCTTGCATTACATCTCCGATCTTCAAGAAATAAAAACTACATGGCACCCAATTGAAAATGTGGGTGGCGCTTTGAGTTCATATTAATTTCTCGAGATATTCTTTTTGTAATTAATACACAATTTGTCGTTCAATACTTGTTGTTTATTTTAAAAATCTTTCAGGGAATACACTTATTTTAGTGACTCATTAAATATAATTATGGATTACAGTAAGAAGGGATTAAAGAACAGTTATGTATCAACAGTAATTGGTATTTCGCTTGTTCTTTTTATGATCGGCTTGGTGATAGGAGGCCTTCTTGGCTTAAAAAGTGTTGAAAAGCAAGCAAAAGAAAATCTTCAAGGAGATATTTTTTTTAAAGCAGAAATGAATGATGCTGACATAAAACAAGTTGAACAGCAGCTGAAATCTTGGGAAGAATTTAACGAAGTATATTTTGTGTCTCCTGAAAGAGCCATTCAAGAATTTGGAGGTGATGCTGGAACAGAAAAAGAAATGCTTTCACTTTTTGATGGTGAAAATCCCTTGCCTGCAACAATTGGTTTTAAACCTAAAGAGGAATTTGCTACAAAAAATGGAATGAAAGAAATTAAAAGAAAACTGATTTCTAAATTTCCTGATGAGATTGATGAGGTAAATTACGATCAATCAAGTGTAGAAAATGTAAATCTAGGATTCAAGCAATTTGTTTTTCTTTTCCTCTCTGTTGCGTTGTTGTTAATTATTATTGCTGCAGCAATGATAAATAATACAATTCGTTTATCTCTCTACTCAAAAAGATTTACCATTAAAACAATGCAATTAGTTGGAGCTACAAGTGCACACATTAGAAAACCATTCATCATTCTTGCTATTTTGCAAGGTGTCTATTCCGCAATTATCGGACTAGCGCTTTTATTAAGTGTCTTTTTTGGATTAAATAACCTTCTTGACACAATTGAAATTACCTACACTATCTCAAATTTTATCATCCTACTTATTTCTATTGTTAGTATTGGAATTTTTATCACCGTATTTTCTACATGGTTTGCATTAAACAAGTATCTTCGTATGAAATTAGACGATTTATATTAGAAGAAAATGAAAGATTCAATTAAACACTTTGGATTTAATCCTGAAAATTACAAGTTATTGCTCATTGGCTTAGGAGTAAATATCCTTGGTTACATATTAATGATTGGCGGAGGAGCAGAAAGTCTTGATGAATTCAATGCAGACGAAATTTTTAGCACAACGCGCATAACAGTTGCTCCAATTTTAATTGTACTTGGATATGGAATTATTTTGTATTCTGTTATGAAGAAAAATAAAAAATCAGAAATACAAATAGAAAACACGAAGCAAAGCGAAATTCCAAATAGTTTAAATAAAAATCCAAAGACAAAATAAGCTCGAATAATGACTTTTCTTGATGCAATTATTCTTGCAATCATTGAAGGCTTGACGGAGTTTTTACCTGTTTCTTCAACCGCTCATATGATTTTTGCAAGTGCAATAAGTCAAAATGAAAAAGAGGAGTTTGTAAAAATGTTTCAAGTTTCCATCCAATTTGGCGCTATCCTATCTGTGGTTTTTCTCTTCTGGAAGAAATTTTTCGACTTTAAATCCTACCAATTTTATATCAAACTTGGATTAGCTGTTATTCCTGCTTTGGTTTTAGGGAAATTATTTGATGATAAAATAGAAGCCATTCTTGAAAAACCAATTCCCATAGCACTAGTTTTAATTCTTGGAGGTATTATTCTGGTTTTTATTGATCGCGTTTTTAAAAATACACACATTGATAAAGAGGAAAAAGTCACAGTTAAAAAAGCAATTATTATTGGGTTTTGGCAATGCTTGGCAATGATGCCGGGAACCAGTCGCTCTGCTGCATCTATTATTGGAGGAATGCAACAAGGATTGACACGTAAAATGGCAGCAGAATTTAGCTTTCTTTTAGCAGTACCGACAATGCTTGCTGTAACTACCTATTCTATTTTTTTAAAAGACTGGAAATACAAAGGTCTTGAACAAAAAGGGTACGAAATGATTGTTTCAAGCAATCAAAATATTCTAATTTTTATTTTAGGAAATACGATTGCTTTTTTTGTAGCTGCCTTTGCTATTAAATTTTTTATTGGCTTTCTTGAAAAATATGGCTTTAAAATTTGGGGTTATTACCGCATTGTTTTAGGGCTTATTTTATTATTTTATTTTTCGCTATAATGGATTTTTTAGCCGGTGAAATCCTTTTGGTAGATAAACCGTTAAAATGGACTTCTTTCGATGTAGTAAATAAAATTCGTTGGAATCTTAAGCAAAAATTAAAAGTTAAAAATATAAAAGTAGGTCACGCTGGGACCCTTGATCCTTTAGCAAGTGGATTATTAATTATTTGCACTGGAAAAAACACCAAACTTATTGAAGGCCTAAGCGCTACTAAAAAAACCTACACAGGAACTTTTCTACTTGGGAAAACAACAGCTTCATACGATTTAGAAACTCCTTATTTGGAGCAATTTGAAACTGATCACATAAGCGAAGAAATGATTGAAGAAGTGAGACGCTCATTTCTTGGAGTTCAACTACAAACTCCACCAATTTATTCTGCAAAGCAAATTGACGGAAAACGGGCATATGAATATGCAAGAGCTGGAAAAGTTGTAGAAATGAAGCAAAATCAAATAGAAATTCAATCATTTCAAATTGACACGAAAAATTTTCCGGAAATTGAAGTCGAAATTGAATGCTCAAAAGGCACTTATATTCGTTCCATTGCTCACGATTTTGGGAAGAAATTAAAAAGCGGAGCAACACTTATTGCTCTTCGCAGAACACATTCAGGTGATTTTTCAATCGAAAATGCCAAAACTGTTGACGAATGGATTAATATCCTTAGTGATTCAGAATAATTTACTATTTATTTTGAAAAAAATAATATCTTTGACGCCCGTTGGTATCTAATTGCCCCGGTGGCGGAACTGGTAGACGCGCTGGATTCAAAATCCTGTTCTTTCGGGAGTGCCGGTTCGATTCCGGCCCGGGGTACTAAACCTCAGAGAAATCTGGGGTTTTTTTATCTTTGTAATTCAAAATTAAAAATGGCAAAAAAATTTCGAACCATTTGGACAACTGAAGATGGTTTTGTAGAAGTAATTGATCAGCGAGAATTGCCGCATAAATTAATTGATGTAAAGCTACAAACATACAAGGATGCGGAAAATGCGATAAAAAATATGACCGTTCGGGGTGCGCCTTTAATTGGTGCGACGGCTGCCTATGGAATTTATTTAGCTGCTCGCGAAATGCTAGAAAAAAAACTTCCCCTAAAATTTTTGGAAGATGCATTTTCTGACCTTAGGGCCTCCCGACCTACTGCAATAAATCTGTTTTGGGCTTTAGATAGAATGAAATCTGTGATCGATAAATCAACTGATTATCTTAAAGATACTATAGAAGAAGCTAATAAAATTGTTGAGGAGGATATTGAGATTTGTCGCATGATTGGTGTTTACGGACTTCCACTCATTGAAGCGATTTCCAAAAAGAAAAAGGGGGAAGCTGTAAATATTCTTACGCATTGTAATGCCGGAATGTTGGGTTGTATCGAATGGGGAACCGTTACCTCACCAATTTATCAAGCGAAGGCAAGAGGGATAAAAATACATGTTTGGGTGGATGAAACACGACCAAGAAATCAAGGTTCAAATCTAACCGCTTTTGAATTAACTAAAAATGGCGTTGAGCATAGCTTAATCGTAGACAACACCGGAGGACATCTCATGCAACATGGTCTTGTAGATATTGTTCTTGTTGGTACTGATCGCACAACTAGAAATGGTGATGTTGCAAATAAAATTGGTACTTACTTGAAAGCTCTTGCTGCAAAAGATAACAAAATTCCTTTTTATGTGGCGCTTCCTTCCACGACTTTAGATATGAGCATTCGAAATGGATTGACAGAAATTCCAATTGAAGAACGAGACCAAAATGAAGTCCGCTATATTCAAGGAAAAACAAGTGAAGGAAAAATAGAAGAAATTTTAATTTGCCCTGAAACAACCCAAGCAAAAAACTACGGGTTTGATGTAACGCCCGCTCGACTTATTACTGGATTAATTACTGAAAGAGGCGTGTGTGATGCTAATGAAAAAGGAATTCTACAGCTTTTTCCAGAATATTTTTAAACTATTCTTTAATAAATCGCTGTGTAACAACTGCTCCATTCGATAGCGAAATCTTTATAAAGTAAGCCCCAGAGGAAAAAGATCTTATATCCAATTGCGAATATTTACCATCTAAGTTTTCTTGTTGTAAAATCTTTCCCTGAGTATCGGTTAGAATGAAAGATGACATGGGAAATGCAACTGCTATTTCTAAAAAATCTGAACTTGGATT
>SYKJ01000132.1 GCA_005798205.1 Bacteroidota bacterium
AGCAACAGGTTTAGGAGCTTCCGTGAAAGTTTTTGATAGTTCCCTTTCACGATTAAGACGATTGCAAAATGATATTGGATCAAGAGTCTACACATCAATTATTCAACCAAAAGTTCTTGCAAAAGCAATTAGAAGAGCCGATGTTGTGATTGGTGCACTTCGTTCAAATGTTGGAAAAACACCCTGTGTAGTATCAGAAGAAATGGTTCAAAAAATGAAAACAGGTTCAGTAGTAATTGATTTGAGTATAGATCAAGGTGGTTGTTTTGAAACTTCTCACGTTACAAATCATCTTGAACCAACATTTACAAAACATGGTGTTATTCACTACTGCGTACCAAATATTGCCTCTCGTGTTTCAAGGACTGCATCTTTTGCATTGTCAAATATTTTTTCGCCTTTAATTTTAGAAATGGGTGAAAAAGGAGGTGTTGTTGATTTAGTTCGATCTCATAGTGGCTTCAGAAATGGCGTGTATATTTACAAAGGGATTTTAACCAACGAAATTTTAGGGAAAGTTTTTGATTTAAATTACAAAGACATCAACCTTCTTCTACCAGGAATTTAATGCATCCTATTATTGCTCTCAACTTACCAAAAGCAGAATTAATACTGTCAAAAAAAGACAATATCGTTTTTGTTAATTGCTTGATTCGAAAAAAAAAAATCATTCTAACGTCTGAAGAATGGGTAAGACAACATTACATTAATTACCTATCTAAACACCTTAAGTATCCAATTAGCTTGATAAGTATTGAAAAGGAGTTGGATTACTTTGGATTAAAAAAGAGATGGGATTTAGTTGTTTTTAATAAAAAATTTGAGCCAAGTATTCTTGTAGAATGTAAGTCTGCTTCCATTAAAATAAATGATAATGCTTTAAAACAAGTACTCACTTATCAAAACAAACTGAAGTGCGAATTTATCATATTAACCAATGGTCTTCAACATTTCACTTGGAAAATAGACAGTACAAATAAGAAAATTGAAGAAATTAATCAGATTCCAATATGCGTTAGTTCTGAATAAAATTTGATTTTCCAGTTTTCATCAGACCATATTCTCTTGATAAATAAGCCAACTGAACGCGCATTTTATCCATTGCTGATTCTGTTTCTGGCGTAATGTCTTTATTCCTTATTTTGAGTTGTAACTTCATATTCATAGCGTGAAGCAATGCTTCAATATCGTGTCTTTTTATGAAATTTGATTTTTCCTTAAAAGCTAGCAAATCTTCTGCTGCTGCTGATACTAAAGAAATGTATTTTTCGTCATTTACAACAGTTAAAAGTGAGTTATGTAAATAAATCAGCTCTATGATTATTTCTTTTAATGAATCCAAATGACCTTCTTTTTCAAGACCTTGGATTTGCATTTGTCGAATTAAATCGCTGTACCAATCTTTATACTGAATATCAAAAGATTTATCTTTTAAAGTTGGTCGAACAAAAGCATCCATTATAACATCAAGATCAAAATCAAAGGAACGAATTACATGTTCGATTTGGAACATATACAAAAGATATTCAGCTGTATTTTCCTTAAATTTCTGTTGAGCGATAAGCATTACTTCAAGTCCTTTTCGATTTGTTCCTGATTTTCATTCAAAAACTGAATAAATTCTTTTGTAACATCCATTTTATCTGAAATATAATTTAATTGTCCACCTTTTCCATGCATAAATAAAATATCAATTTTATGTTTTTCGCAGTACTTTTTTCCAAGAGCTTCAATTTTATTATTTATTTCCTCTAATTTTTTTACAGTTTCAGCCTCTAATTTAGCGCCCTCAGTTTGTTGATATTGCATGATATTGGATTCCATTTGCTGTGCTTTTTGTTGTACTAAGGCAATTTCATTCTGAGATAACAATCCACTTATTGCCTCTTTTTCCTTTCGCTTCACAAAATTTTGAAGCTCAATTGACTTCCTATCAATTTCAGACTGAAAAATTTTTTGTTTATTTGTTACTAATGAATCTTCTCTTTTATAGAAATTAAAATACTCTTTAATGCTATCATTATTGTAATATGCAATTTTGAATCCGTCAAGGTTTCGTGATAAAACAGTAGGTTTAGAGTCAACATTTTTTTTCTTTTCACTGCATCCAAATAGAATTAAACTTATAAATAAAAGAGTAGTGTATAATTTCATTATTTAATTTTTAAAGTTATTAAATTCATCCAATCATCTCTCATTTCAATAAAACGAGACAGACAATTTGACAAAAAGCTTGTTTTAATATTATTTTCAATTAAATCCAAATTTGTAATATCCGTTTCAGCTATTTTATAAATCTGTTCAAAACCATCTAGCTCTACTTTTAATATAAATTTACCATTGTATTGATGAATTTGAATCAAAAAACGCTCATGAGGTATTTGCTTAACTAGACGCATTACACAAAAATAAGAATAAAGCGTTGAATCTAGCTTAAACAGAGAAAAATTTGGATAATTTAAGATTTTATTTTTGAAAGAATTTGTTGAATGTCCTTGTGTAAATTTCGATAGGCATAACTTAATTGTAAGTCGTCCATTTGAACTTCGGGAAGTTCCTCAGAGAAATAAGCGGCAAATTTCCAAATTTCTAACACATCCATTATTGAAACCGAATAAGGTACAAATAATGGATTAGAAGACAGCAATAAAAAAGTCTGATTTTCATTTAAATTATTGTAAACAAATTTAAATACAATACCATCCTCTTTAGTTACGATTATACACGGAGTTCCCGATTTTAAGTGAGTCCAATCTTGTAAAAATTCGCCAATAACATGAGAACCATTATTTACTGGTGGCATGGAATCACCGGAAATAGGAAAAGCCCTGTGTTTTTTTTCCTTACTTAAAAAGGGGATTTTAAAAGTTGGCAATACTTTTATGAATTCTGGGTCAGAAAAACCTGAAACATATCCTGCACTTGCTTTTTCTGGAATCATTTCAATCATTTCCTCGTTATTTTGATCAATAACAGATGCTAATACACGAAGACTTGCCCCTTTTGCTTCCTGTTTCCATGATGCTTCATAATTCAACCAATCACTTGATGAAAATTGTGAAAAATCTTTCTTTATTAAATCATCAATTGAAATTTTAAAAAAATCACTGAACGAGATGAGGTTCTCAATATTTGGAAAAGCAACTCCGTTTTCGTATCCGCTGTAAGTTGAACGATTTATTTTAAGAGCCTGAGCAATTTCTTCTTGAGACTTGTTATTAAACTTTCGAAGTGCTTTTAAATTTTTTCCGATTTTCATTATATATCTAAATTTATGTAAAAATAAATATAAATTTAGAAATTAACCAAAAAAAAGATGATTAAGTAATCAATTACTGCGATATAAATTGATATCGAATGTAACCAGAAGCCTCATTATCAGAATTTCCTGAAAAATTAAAGCGAGACATCTGAGCATATTTTTTTGCTTGTTGAATCATACAAGATGAAGCATTTGAACTTTTAGATGCATCGTAAGTGATTTTAATTACTTTACCGCTTAAATTAACTTCAATATTAATTACGACTACTCCAGAAGATCCAAAACCACATGTATAGCCAGGATTTCGAATATGCCAGTTATTATTATCATAGGCGGTTCTTCCTGGGAGATAAAAATCAACCATTACGTTTCCACTGTATTGATTTGATTTGTCGCCAGAGTTATTCACTTTTACTTTAGTATCAGTTACCTGTTTCTGAATATTTTGTTCCTCGCTTGTTTTTACAACTTGATTTTGTGGTTTATTTCCTCTTGCATCTTCAAATAATTTTTTTTCAAAGTCCTTAATTGATTTTTCAGGATCGTTAGTTGGTGAATTTTCGGACCAATTTTCATTTGATTTTTCACGAGAATCTTCGTTATTTCTAACAATGTTTTTTACTTCTTTGGAATTAACGTTGGGCACCTCAATATTCTGTTTTTTAATTTCAATTTCTTTTACATCTTCAATACGAGAAAAATCATCTTTTTCAGTCAATTGTATAGTCTGCTTGTATTCAGCTACTTGAAAGTAAATAAATAGGAAAACGTAGACACCAAATGCTGAAACTATAGCCAAAATAAAATGATCAGACCGGTTTAAAGATACTTTCATTGATTTTGAATGAATTTAGAAGAGCTTAACATAAAATAAGAAATGCCTTTATCGTTAAATAAAGATAGAATATTATTATCAAATGACTCAATTCTATTATATGCTAAAGGTATAATTTCTTCTCCCTTTAAATTAAAAAGACCATAATTACTTCCGTCTGAAACTATTAAATAATCTCCTTCAAAATACTTTATTGTCTTGAAACTTGGTGATAAAACAATATTTAATTCAAGATCTAAAAAACCAAATGAATTATTTTTTTCAATTACATAGCCTATATTTCTAAATGGGATAATGTCAGAGTATTCAGATTTTAAGATAATTTTTCCAGTAGTGTCCATGAAACACCACTTTCCACTTTTCTTTACCGATATGTATTTTCCATAAGTTCCTATACCCTCAAATAATTGATTTAATACTTGTTTTCCATTATTATTCATGATTCCAAATTTACCCTGTTTAAAAAAAATCGCATGTTTATTTACAAATTTTGCAGTTGAAAGCGCATTTGAAAAATACTCATATGTTTTTGGTAAAAATTTTGATCCATCTATGTTTAGGTAATAAATACTATTATCTTTTTTTGCAATTAAATTATTTTCTTCAGGATTATACTTCGAAAAGTCATCGTAAATAGCTTCAGTTAATAATTTTCCATTTAAAGATATTAATCCTTTTTTTGTATTTAACTGATAAGAGTAAATTGTATCGAATACGGAAGTTATATCCTCGTATATTGGGCTAATCTTTACATCAAAATAAGTATCTAATAATCCTATTTTATTCTCTAATGAAATAAGATAATTTCCATTATTTAATGGTATTAAGTTTTCGCAAATAACATTTTTTATGAATGTGCCATTATTAGAATAAATAACGAACCCATTTTCATCTTTAGCACCAAATTGAAAATTATTCAAAACAATTATATCTGAGTATAATAATGGCGTAACTAAAGTCCCGTTAAAATCGATCAATCCATAATTATCTCCTATATAAGCAATTGCGACATCACCATAAAATTCTGATATACCATCGTACAGAAATTCTAAAACGACATCATTTCTCTTATTAATTATGCCTGTTTTTCCATTTTTTGAAACTATGGCAATACTGCCAAAAAAAATGCTAGCTTCATCGTAAATTGGATTAATTACCATTTTA
>SYKJ01000133.1 GCA_005798205.1 Bacteroidota bacterium
AAAAAAGACTTATCGCGAATTGACTTATTAATTCGAGTTAAATCTTGGTATACGATTCTTCCAGCGCCTATATTTAAATGACCCACTTCAGAATTTCCCATTTGCCCTTCAGGCAAACCTACATTCTCTCCAAATGTTTTTAGAGTAGCATGAGGATATTTTAGATTAAGCGCATCCATAAATGGAGTTTTGGATTGAGCAATTGCGTCGGAACTTGTTCCATTTCCAATGCCCCAGCCATCTAAAATAATGAGACCAAGATGTTTAGTCATAAAGGTAAAGTTACTTCAAAAATACTTCCTTTTGGATTATTTTCTTTGAACGAAACAGAACCGCCATTTAATTTAGAAAATTCAGAAACTATAAACAAACCTAAGCCACTTCCTTTTGTAGTTCGTGTTTCTTCGTTTCCAATACGGTAGAATTTACTAAATATATTTTTTCTTTCAGCAACAGGAATGCCTACACCTTCGTCTTTAACTCCCACTATAATTTTATTTTTATTTTGTTGAGTATAAATAGTAATGGACGCATTTTCCCCAGCATATTTTTCTGCATTTTCTATTAAGTTTTCTAAAATTGTTTCTAGCATAAATAAGTCGGCGTGAACAAAAGAATCAACTGGAATTTCATTTTTAACAAACTTATATGCTGAACGATTAGTAATTTTTTGGCTTAGTTCTAACAAATTTATATCTGTTTTTATCGCTTTTATCGCATTATTTTCGAGCCTAGAAGCATTGAGTATATTGTCAATTAATGTTTCTAAGCGTTGGTTTTCCCCTAAACTTTTTGTTATTAATTCATTTCTTTTTTCTTCTTTTAAATCTCGTTTTAAAAGAGTTTGGAGAAATAGTTTACTTGAGGCAATAGGTGTTTTTAATTCATGGGTAATTGAAAGTAAAAAATTTGTTTGTCTTCCTGAAAGCTCAAGATCTTTTTTTATAGAATTTCGAATTTTATATAACCCTATAAGCAAAATTGTGATAAAAACAGTGCCCTCTCCGAGAATCATTAAAATTCTTCGATTTACTTGCTCGTTATTATAAACAGAATTTTGACTTAGCTGAATAAGGTGAAAGCCCCACCAAATAAATTGTAAGAGAACATATGCACTGAGAAAATAAAAAATAATGCTTGTTTGTTTTTTCATAGAAAAAAATCACTTAGATTTCTTCGAATCTGATTTTTTAAAAATGTTTCCAACTTCTTTCCCAATTTTCTTGAACGTCTCAACACCTGCATTCACTACTGTCGACGAAATATCGCTGTAGTTTGCAAATGAAGAATCTAATTCCATACCCGGATAAATAAAAATGGTGTCATTTTTAGGGCAGGCTTTTTCAATTTTATCTGCAAAATACTCAGTTCCTAAATCATATGAAACTGACCCAACTCGGGTTCCACAAAATACAATTATACCACTTTCCTTTTTATCAAAAAACAAAAAGAAATCGTCAATGTTTTCTATTTCTTTGAAAATAATATTAAAATCTAGTTTATTTGCAAGCCCAACTTTCTCAATTCTCTCATAGCTTGCAGAGCTTGAGTAGAGCGCTACTGGTATTTTTAATTCTTGCGCCATTCTAATTACTCTTTCCACCCATAATGAAAATGAAGCCTCTAGTTCTGCAAGTGGCGGAACAATTAAAACTACTTTATCGTAACTAACAGATGGATGATCTAATTGGCAGAAGAAGATGGTGCGATCACAAACATCTAATAAATGAGCACGATCATCACCGATAATTCTGCTTAGCAAATTTTTATTTCTGCTATCATTTAATACTACAATGTCTGCTACTAATTCTTTTGCAACTCTAGCTAAACCTGAAGAAATATTATGATCGATTGTAGCAATTGTATTCAGCTTGGATTCGTGTCCTGAAAAATGTTTGACGATATCCTCTAGCGACTTTCGGGATTTGCGTATCATTTTCTCTGCCGCTGCGTCATTTGGATAAACGCTTACAACAGAAATTGGGTTTATCACTTTTGAATCAGAAATTAGTAATGCGAAGTCTAATAATTGTTCGTTTCCGCTGAGTTCATTAATGGAAACGATTACGTGTTGATTTCTAAGGCGAGTTTCATTTTCATCTAAGTCACTTTGATCAGAAAGTTGAATCAATAGTTTTTTTCCAGCATCTTCGGTAACGAAGAATGACACCATGCAGGTTATTAAAATTAAAATTACTGTTCCGTTTATCATCTCAATATTTAGTATTTTTGATTCATAACCAACAATCATTACAGCGAGAGTTGCTGCTGCATGTGATGTGCTTAAACCAAAAATTAATTGTCGTTCGTTATTTGTTAATTTGAAAATTAACTGAGTTCCTAAAGCAGCCAACCATTTACTGAAAATAGCAAAAGCGGTCAGAATTCCGGCAATTGTTAGTGGCCATGTTCCTTGAAGAAAAGCCCGGTAATCAACGACCATTCCAACGTAAATTAGAAAGAATGGAATGAAAAGCGCATTACCAATGAAATCTATTCTATTCATTAATATTGAATTGTGTGGAATGAGTTTGTTCAATACCAATCCTGCCATAAATGCACCAATGATATGCTCTACACCTGCTACCTCTGCAAGAAAAGCAGAAAAAAATAGCACAGCTAAGACAAAAATATATTGTGATGTTTTTTCACTATCAAGTTTCCGAAAAAACCATTTTGCAATTCTTGGGATAATAAAAAATAGGATAGCTGAAAAAATGGAAAGTGAAGTTATTAATCTCAACCAAAAGCCGAAGTCTAGATTTCCTTTTTCAGCACTTGTAATAACCGCTAACATAATCAAGACTGCTGTATCTGTTAAAATAGTACCCCCAACAGTAAGTGCAACAGAAGAATGTTTTGACAATCCAAATTTACTCACAATAGGGTAAGAAACGAGCGTATGTGTTGCAAACATACTCGCAGTTAATAAACTTGCCAATGGAGAAAGATTTAAAATTTCTGAACAAATTGGATATCCTAAGCCCAATGGAATAATAAATGTTAAGCCCCCAAATAGGAGTGTTTTATTCATCTGTTTGCGTAAGCGCGTAAGATCAAGTTCAAGACCAGCAATGAACATGATGTAGAGTAATCCAATTGTAGAGAACAGCTTTATAGAGCCTTCAGCCTCCATTGTCTTTTCACCAATTAAACCAAGTCCATGAGGTCCAATTATAATTCCAGAAATGATCAAGCCAATAATTGCGGGGATGCGCATTTTCCGCAAAATGATCGGGGAAAGTAAGATAATAAAAAGCAATATGGAGAATAATAAAACTGGATTTTGAATAGGAAACTGAAATTCAGCTATAAGATCCTTAAAGAATTCATCCATTTGTTTTCTAATTTAGAAGCAATCCATTAAATAGGAATTTTTCTTATGATGTTTTTATTTTAAAATACTATTTAAATCCATTTCACTTGGTTCAGGATTAATTGGACCAGTAGACTTCAGAAATCCATAATGTTCACCCATGCCATTTAAATGTGATTTAAGCACAGTATAATCCATAGAAATATTGCCAATGTTCAACTCTGCATCTAAATCTGAATAAATCCGTGGCATTATTTTTTTGTAAACGTAATTAATTTGACTATAAATTCGAGCAGCTAATTTATCTTTTTTATTGCCCCCTGATTTAGGGTCAGAAGCTACAAAATACATTTTACAACATGCATCAAGGGCGGCAATTAGATCTTCATTGTTTTCAGGATTAGCAGCAAAAGCTGCATCACTATTTTCAAAATAGGCAAAAATAGATTCGTAGTTTGCCATTAACTTCATGCCTAAGTCCGTAGCTTTCTTTTTATCTCCAGCCAAGAAATAAAGTTGAACATATTCATGTAAACTACCACTGCATTTCGCTCTAGATGCTTCTCCTTGATATGTATAGTCCAAATGATCAGAATTAATTTTTAAGGATGTAAAAGGATCACATTCGTTAACTTCCCCAAAATCTAATACAGTTTCTACGGGCATAATTTCCAATGATTTATCGAGTAAAGAAATTGCTTTTTTAAAGTTTTTCTTTGCGATAAATTGCTCCGCTAATAAGAGAAAATTTGATCGGTATTGCTGCGTATGTCTTCGAGCATAATAATCTGTCAAGACCTTTGGATCATTCATCTTTCCATATTCATATGTTTGAGTGATATTTTTATACATCTTTGAAAGATCGTAAAACATTGGTTCCTCTCCTGGATTTCCTCCCAGCGGGCTTAATTCATATGCAACCCCAACTTGTTTGATGTATCCTGCGCTTAATAGCGCTATAGAAAAAGAAGACCCTCTATTGCTTGAAAAATAAATACCTCTTTTCCAGTCATTATTTGCAACGATATCCATCATCATCACTTCATCTCTAGCTAAATATGAATCTCTTTCTGTATTGAATTCAAAGAGAATATTTTTAGGACATTTAGCAACTTGACTTTTATTGATAGTTCCTGCGGCTAGTGCATTTTTCTTATCCACTTTTAATGAAAACCTAGATGAAGGAAAGAAGCTAAGTTTTCCACCATTATTTGATACAAAGTTTTTATCATCTCGAACAAAAGCCATTGCTTCTTTAAAATCGATAGCTGACCACGGCTTTTCAAAATCTTTTAAGAGACTTTGAAGATCTTGTCCTGCATTTCCTAAAAACTCTACCTCTTGACTTTGAATACCTTTAAATAATTTAATTGCTCCAAAGTACTTTTTCAAAATATTTTCAGTCAAATTACTAGAGTCAGCATCTGATAAATAACCTTTCGCTACTTCATATTCTGGATTTTTACACGAAATATTCGGTAAAATAGTTGCCAGCTTTGAATTAAAAAGTTGAATGGATTTTTGCGCAGTCACCTTATTGTTTTTCAACCTAAGGTCAATGATATTTTTAATCATACTTTCTTTAGCATTCATACTGACTAATTCTAGTAAGTCTAAAAAGTAAATTTGGTCTGTATTCCCTGCGTACATCAAAATTTGATCTTCCCGAAATTTTATTGGTAGTGGGTCAGATTCGTAAGCTTTCATTTTCATCTGGTTTGTATACCAGTCTGTTCCCATTAATGAAAGATTACAAACGCGCACATCAGTTCTTTGCCCTTCTACTTCTTGTAAATACCAAAGTGGGAAAGTGTCGTTATCACCATTTGTGAAAATAATACCATTTTTTCCACAAGATTCTAAGTAATTATGAGATAAATCATGTGCCGATGTCTTTCCACTTCTATCGTGATCATCCCACCCTTGAAAAGCCATTAATACAGGAATTCCAAGTCCAAGTGCACCTGCAATTACTGCACTTTGAGCATCATTTTTAAGAATTTTTTTACTTTGAAAAAAATCATAAATGGCATAGACTCCAATACCTATCCACATGGCAAAGAAATAAAACGATCCAGAATAGGCATAATCTCGCTCTCGGGGCTCAAAAGGTTTTTGATTCAAATAAACAACAATTGCCAAACCGGTAAATAGAAATGCTAATAAAATTACTAAAGCATCTTTCGGTGCTCGTGCAAAATGAAATATAAAGCCTATGAGCGCTAAGAGTAGTGGCAACAAAAAGAATTTATTGTGAGAGGCATTACCTTTAGTGTAATGTGGAGCAAACTCTTGGCTACCGAGTCGAAGTTCGTCAATGAAGTTTATACCAGAAATCCAATTTCCACGCATGTTATCTCCATGCCCTTGGATGTCATTTTGTCTCCCCGCAAAATTCCACATAAAATAGCGGATATACATCCAGTTTACTTGATAGGAAAGAAAATAGCTCAGATTTTCGCCAAAAGTCGGCAACGGTTTGCCGTCGCGCCCAATCTCAGCCTCTAAATTGGAGGCGGCATATCCAGACCACTTTTGATACCCTTGAATGTGATTTTGATTATCTGCACTGTACATTCTAGGAAAAATAGTCCCTTGTTCGAAGGTTGCAACTGCCTCTTTTCTAACAGATGAGTTACTTTCATAGTATTTCTCATCTATTGAGTAGGCTCCTTCATTTTCTTTCAACCAAACATTAGCATCTTTTTCATTTGTGAAAGCTTTTACCTCCTCATCGTTTTCTGAAATTACAAAGCGACGTAAATAATAGGGCGACAAGTCTTTCCAATCATCCCTGCTAGTTAACTCTGGCCCTTCCTCTGTCATTATCTCGCCTTTTTTTAACGAATTCCAATAGTTACCATAAAGAATAGGAGCAGAGCCATATTGCTCTCGTTTTAAATATGAATGTAAAGTAACCAAGTTTTCGGGGTCATTTTCATCTAATGGTGTATTTGCATTTGATCGAATTACAATTATAGCAAAAGAGCCATAACCAATGAGTAAAAAAATTAAGCCCATGAAAGAATTATATAAAATCGTATTTCCTTTTTTACGAGCGTAACGAACGAAAAAGAGGCAGCCTGTGATTAATAAAAGGAAAAAGAAAATTGTTCCAGAGTAGAATGGAAGACCTAATGAATTAACAAAAGTTACCTCAAATGAACTTGCCAAAGCTACAGATCCTGCGATTATTCCTTCTTGAATAAAGCCAAGTAAAACGATGGAGAGTATACCGGTTAATATTAGACCTTTGGCAGAACTTTCTTTGTAGACGCGAAAATAAATGATGTAGCAGATAGCTGGAATAACAAGAATTCCTAACAAGTGAACACCAATCGCTAATCCCAGTAAAAACAAAATTAAAAGCAACCATCTGTTAGGGCTTTGATCCAATGTTAAAGTGCCATTTTGAACAAGAGCCATTTCTTCGTCCCATTTAAGAATAGCCCAAAAAACAACAGCAGTAAACAAAGATGCCATTGCATAAACTTCACCTTCTACCGCAGAGAACCAAAATGAGTCAGAGAATGTATAAGCTAAAGATCCAATTGCAGCAGAGCTGAAGATAGCCATTTGATCTCCCAGAGACAAGTCACTTTTTTTACTCAAGATCATCTTTTTTACAAACAGTGTAAGAGACCAAAACATAAATAAAATGGTAAATGAACTGGAGAACGCTGATAAGCGGTTAATCCAAACAGCTACATTTTCCGGAGCCGCAAAGAAAGAAAAAAGTCGCCCTAAAACCATGAAAAATGGTGCGCCAGGAGGGTGACCAACTTCCAACTTATATGCCGCTGTTATATA
Organism: Bacteroidota bacterium; assembly: GCA_005798205.1. The sequence continues at coordinate 7,127 of SYKJ01000133.1, forward strand.
CTCACCACAATCCCACAAGCTAACTGTGGATTCTATTGTAAATAAATATACCAAAGTGGCCACAAAAAATACTGCCCAACCTAAAATGGTATTCAAACGTCCGTAACTTGTCATTCTGATAAAATTTAAACCTTAATTACTTTTGCGAATTTAAGCATATTAATTTTTAATCTTCTATTTTTAGTAAGCAGATAATGCTTGTCAACATTATTTTTAGTTAAAGTTTAAAAAAATTAAAAATTTGTACTTAAATTTGCCTCCTTAATTGAGATTTGATTTCAATTTAGATTGACCCATGGTGTAACTGGCAACACGTCTGGTTTTGGTCCAGAAGAGTCTAGGTTCGAGCCCTAGTGGGTCAACACTAAAAATTTCTAAAACCCTTGAAAAAAATGTATTTCAAGGGTTTTTTGATTTAAAATTGCATTGCTTCACTTCCAGAATTTATTCAATCTTAGGCTAGCTTAATTTAATTAAGTCAGTCTTGGAATAGTTGTCTTTTTTATTGCAGCATAGCCACCATCAATTTCACTAAAATCAGTGAATCCCTTACTTAAAAGAATGCTAGCAGCAATCATACTTCTGTACCCACCGGCACAGTGTAGAAAAAAATGTTGTTTTTTATTTAGTTCTTCCGACCAGCCATTTATAAAAGCAAGTGGGCTATTATGTGCATTTTCTATGTGACTATCCTCATATTCTGTTTCTTTTCGGACATCAATAACCAAAGATTTATTTGGAATGTATTTTTCAGAAAATTCAT
>SYKJ01000134.1 GCA_005798205.1 Bacteroidota bacterium
CATTATTTTGAGAAAATAACTCCCCCCGAAAAAAAAATGCGCTCAAAATAAGCGCAAATTTTAAATTAGGTAAGAGGTTTGTATTTATCAATTTGAGAGTGTTTGAGTTCTGTCTGGACCAACAGATACAACGCAAATTGGAACATTTAATTGTTTTTCGAGATAAGAAACATAATTTTTTAATGCTTGCGGCGCATTTTCATAATTATTCAATTTAGTTAAATTACAATTCCAACCCTCAAGTTCTTCGTATACAGGAATAATTTCAACATCATTAATATCATAGGGGAAATCAGTTATTTTATTTCCGTTTACAAGGTAATGTGTACAAACATTTATTTTATCAAAAATGCTTAAAATATCAGATTTCATCATCGATAATTCGGTAACGCCATTTATCATTATTGCATAGCGCATTTGAACAAGATCTAACCATCCGCAGCGTCTTGGTCTTCCAGTTGTAGCACCAAATTCACTTCCTTCTTTTCGGATCGTTTCTCCTATTTCATTGTCTAACTCAGTGGGAAAAGGACCGCTACCAACTCGTGTGCAATAGGCCTTAAAAATCCCGATTACTTTTCCAATTCTTGTCGGTGCAATTCCAAGTCCTGTACATGTTCCAGCAGTAACTGTATTGGAGGAAGTAACAAAAGGGTATGTACCAAAATCAATATCTAACATTGTACCCTGAGCACCTTCTGCTAAAACTTTTTTTCCGTCTTGCAAAGCTTGATTTAAAAAGTGTTCACTATCTACCGCCTTCAAGCTTTTTAAAGTTTCAATACTCTCAAACCAAGGGCCTTCAATTGCATTCAAATCGTATTCAAAATCTTCGTAATGAGACAAGATGCCAATGTGTTTTTCAACTAGCAAATTGTATTTTTCTTGGAAATTTTTAGAAAAAATATCGCCAACTCTTAGTCCGTTTCTTCCAGTTTTATCCATGTAGGTAGGACCAATACCCTTTAATGTAGAACCAATTTTATTTTTCCCTTTTGCTGCCTCCGATGCAGCATCCAATAAGCGATGAGTAGGAAGAATGAGGTGTGCCTTTTTGGAAATATACAGGCGACTTTTAAAATCAATGTTGTAGGGAGAGAGTTTATCTAGTTCGCCTTTGAAAATAAGTGGATCGATTACAACGCCATTTCCAACTAAATTAATCACATTAGGGTGAAAAATACCTGAGGGTATTGTATTTAAAACATGTTTTATCCCTTCAAATTCTAGAGTGTGTCCAGCATTTGGTCCACCCTGAAATCTTGCTATTATATCATATTTTGGTGTTAATACATCAACGATTTTTCCCTTTCCTTCATCTCCCCATTGTAATCCTAGTAATACATCTACTTTCATTCTAAACTTTTAAAATATTTTACCGCAGCTTCCAATGATTCTAAAATTGTGAAAACCTCCTTCATTTTTGTTATTTCAAATAATCTATTTAGTCCTTCATTTGGATTTATTAATACAACATCGCCACTATTAACTCTTGCTCTAGTCATTGTTTTGACTAAATAGGCGATTCCACTCGAATTGGTGTGAGAAAGCAAACTTAAATCGAAAACAATTTTCCAATTTGTATTCATTGCTAATGCGTCGTTTGCACTATTCAAGTCAGCTTCTGAAAGAATTTTCCCTTCAAAACTAAAAATGACTAAAGAAAAACTATTTTTTTTTTGAAAAATGACGCTCATTTTATTGTTTTTTCTTTTTTTACGCCATAAAAATAGAGCGAGTGATGTTGAATTTTTAATCCAAATAAATCTTCTACTGTTTCTTTTATTTGTTGGATTCGTGGATCACAAAATTCAAAAACTTCTCCAGAGTCAGTACAAATAACATGATCGTGCTGCTTTGAACCATGTGACTTTTCAAATTGAGCTAAATTTTTTCCAAATTGATGTTTTTGGACAAGATTGCAGGCTAACAATAAATCTATTGTATTATACAGAGTTGCTCTTGAAACTCTATAATTGTGGTTTTTCATCTTAATATAAAGTGATTCTATATCAAAATGACCTTCGTAATTATAAATTTCTGCAAGAATGGCATAACGCTCCGGAGTCTTCCGGTGGCTATTTTGCTCGAGGTATGCAGCAAAAATATCTTTTACAGTTTTTTGTAATTCTTCGGTATTCATGTTACAAAACAAATTTAGGTAAATAATTAAACTTAGCTAGTTTCAATATATGATTCAAAGATTGAGTTTATCAACACTTTATGAACGATTTGACAAAAAAAAAGAGGTCTAAAGACCTCTTTAATTTTATTAGAAAATAGGGCTTATTCGCCTTTTTCCATTTTTTCTTTTAATTCAGCTAAAGCATCTAGGTCGCCCAAAGTTGATTTTTCAGAATTTTTATTCACTTCGTTTACTGCTTGATCAGTTGTGGATATAGTAGCCTTCTTTGGTGCCTTTACTGTTTTTGTAGTTGCACTTTTAGTAGTACTAGAACTCTGTCGATCTTCTCCCTCTTCAAATGTCCGAGTGTGAGAAACAACGATTTTCTTTGCATCTTTATTAAATTCAATGACCATAAAGTCAAGAACCTCTTCAACTTTGGCATTTTGCCCATCTTCTTTTCTTAAATGTTTTGCTGGACAAATGCCTTCTACACCGTATGGCAATGAGACAATTCCTGATTTATCTTTCATATCGATAATTGTACCGCTATGAACTGTACCATCTGCAAAAGTAGACTCAAAAATATCCCATGGATTTTCCTCTAGTTGTTTATGCCCAAGAGAAATTC
>SYKJ01000135.1 GCA_005798205.1 Bacteroidota bacterium
TAACTATTCTCATATATGTGTATTTCTTCGGTGTGGCTCGTTTGGGTCTTCGTACATTAAATCCAAATAACTTTGATAGCGTGAAAAAGAGATTTCTTCCTTTTCAACGGCATTTTTAACAGCACAACTCGGCTCATTTAAGTGCAAACAATTATGGAAACGACAAGCACTCATTCTATTTCTCATTTCAGGAAAATAATGTGCTATGTGGTCTTTCTCTAAATCGATCACTCCAAACGCACGAATTCCTGGGGTATCAATAATGTATCCTCCTGTCGCTAATAAATGCATTTCTGCAAAAGTTGTGGTATGTTTTCCTTGCTCGTGTACTTTTGATATTTCGCCTGTGCGTAAGGTCAAAGTTGGATCCAATGAGTTTACCAAAGATGTTTTCCCTACTCCGCTATTTCCAGAAATCATGACTTGTTTTCCTTTGATTTCTGAGCGTAAAAAATGAACCTCATCCTCTTTAGTCGCAATAATAGAATGACAAGCATATCCAATATCTGCATATACAGTCGAAAGTTTTGACATTAACATCTGCTCTGCCTCGCCATATAAATCAATCTTATTAAATAAAATGGTAGTTGGTATTCGAAATGATTCTGCAGAAACGAGAAAACGATCAATAAATCCTAGCTGTGTTACTGGAGATTTTAAGGTTACTAATAAATAAGCATGGTCAACATTTGCTGCAATAATCTGCATCTGTTTGCTCAAATTTGTAGATTTCCTTACAATGTAATTTGTTCGCGGCAAAACGGAATAAATTAAATACGCGGTTCTTATAGCATTATCGCCCGTTTCGCTTGAAATTTTGACAATTACACGGTCGCCTGCTGCAATAGGATTTGTTGTTTTTAACCCTTCAATTCGTAACTTTCCACGAATTGTGGCCTTCACAATTTCTCCTCCCTCCAAAACAACATTGTAGATTTTCCCAGTAGATTTTAAAACTAATCCTTCCATAGAGCATACAAATTTATGATTTATTATTCTCCTATTTTTGATTAATTACAGTCATCCTTAAAATATAGCAATCTAAAAGGCTTTTTCTCGTTAATTGTAGTCAAGTCTGTATCTTCGTTGTTCATGTTTCGTTTGCTTTTTATTTCTGTTTTAGTGAGTGCTTTTAGCAGTTCCTTTTCCTTAGCGCAGTTAACGAATGAACGCAGCTACAAGAAATTGCTTGGCTTAGAATCAATTCTACTTGACACTTCTGCAATTTACCCAAACAGTTTTTATGTTTTAATCGGCGAAGACACGCTAAATCCTGCAGACTATTTATTTACGTTTGGGAGCAACAAATTTCGCTTACTTAAAGAAATAAAAGACAGCATCACTTTTAACTACAAAGTATTGCCCTTTAATTTTCAAAAAACACATCAATTTCGCGATACTAGTTTTATTTATAGAAATTCAAATCAAGAAAGAGATAAATTTAAAATTCCAGCAACTTTTTCTGTACAAGATGCTTTTGGAGGAAATGAATTAAATAAAAATGGAAGTATCTCACGCGGAATTTCATTTGGTAATCGGCAAGACTTAGGAATTAACTCAAATCTAAACTTGGAATTATCTGGGGATATATCTCCAAATTTAAAACTACTTGCTTCTGTTTCAGATGCAAATTTACCTATACAGGCCGATGGAAACACCAATAAACTTCAAGAATTTGATCAAGTTTTTATTCAGGTTTACAACGAAAAATTTAAATTAATTGCCGGTGACTTTTGGATAGCAAAGCCACAAGGATATTTTTTAAATTACAAAAAAAGAGGACAGGGGTTAACGGGAAATTATTCTTGGGTAACTAAAAAAAATAATGAATGGTCAAGCCAAGCAAGTGCCGCTTTATCAAAAGGGAAATTTAACAGACAAATTATTCAGGGAGTTGAAGCAAACCAAGGGCCATATCGATTAATTGGGGCGGAAAACGAACCTTTCATCCTAATTTTAGCAGGAACAGAACGTGTTTACATTGATGGAAAGCTACTCCAAAGAGGACAAGAATTCGATTACACTATTGATTACAACACATCTGAACTTGTCTTTACATCGCGAAATCAAATTACAAAAGATATCAGGATTGTTGTAGAATTTCAATATTCCGACCAAAATTATGCGCGCTCACTTTTCCAAGCTGCAACAAGTTATAAAGGGAAAAACCTACAATTTTGGTTCAATGCTTACAGTGAACAAGATGCAAAAAATCAAACCTTGCAACAGACATTAAGTGGAGATCAGAAACTTTACCTTTCTCAAATAGGAGATGATTTAGACTTAGCGAGAATTAACAGTATTGACTCAATTGGCTATTTAGAAAACCAGATTCTGTATAAAATGATTGATTCTTTAACTTATGATTCAGTTTTAGTATTTAGTGCTGATCCTATTTCTGCTACTTACCGTGCCTCTTTTCAATTTGTTGGAGCAAATGAAGGGAACTATGTCTTGAGTAGTTACTCTGCGCTTGGAAAAATTTTTAAATGGGTGGAGCCAATTGCTGGAATTCCTCAGGGAGACTACGCTCCTTCACGCCTAGTTATTCTGCCCAAACAAAAACAACTATTTAGCACTGGTCTTCAGTTAAAAATTAACCCTCGTTTTATTATAGGGAGTGAAAGTGCGCTGTCTACAAATGATCTAAATACATTTTCAAAAATTGGGAATAATGATAATCAGGGTATTGCACAAAAATTCAAAGGGATTTATTCTCTTCCCTTTGGAAATGATAGCATCAAGAAATGGAAGTTTGAAACAAAGGGAGATGTGGAATTCTTAAGTAATAATTTGAGCCCAATTGAGCAATACAGAAGTGTGGAATTTGACAGAGATTGGAATACGCGAAATAAAGGGTATACGGGAAATCAATTAGCAACAAA
>SYKJ01000136.1 GCA_005798205.1 Bacteroidota bacterium
AAAAGATTTTGTTGCGGTACTCCCATTTCAAGGTCCAAAACAAAATGGCATGCCAGAATTACATCAATTAACTCCTACGCTTACAATTTTGCAAAAAAAAGGATTTAAAGTTGCTTTGGTGACTGATGGAAGAATGTCTGGTGCCTCCGGGAAAGTTCCTGCAGCAATACACTTAACTCCCGAAGCTCATGATGGAGGAATGATTTCTAAAATCCGAACTGGTGACATAATTCGCTTAAATGCGATTTCAGGAGAATTAAATTGTCTGAACGACTCAGAAATTAAATCAAGAGAGATTACGAAAATTAAGAATAAAAATACAAATGGTTTTGGAAGAGAATTGTTTAGTAATCTGAGAACTCTAGTTTCCAGCAGTGAGGAAGGCGCGAGCTTTTTATTTTAATTTTTTTTCTACTTCTTCAGGAAATAATAACGAGGCTGTTACAGCGCAAACCAAGACACCAAAAACCACTATTAAAGAGAAGGTAGAGGAAACATGAAGAATTGGAGCGATCAGCATTTTGAATCCAATAAATGATAAAATAATTGCTAATCCGTACTTTAATTTTGAAAATAAATTAAGTGAATTAGACAACAAAAAATACATTGACCTCAGACCAAGTATTGCGAAAATATTTGAAGAGTACAATATAAAAGGATCGTTTGGAGCTATCGAAAAAATTGCAGGAATTGAATCAACAGCAAATATTAAATCTGTAGTTTCTACTATTAAAAGAACAAGAAATAACCTCGTAGCTATCAGTTTATTATTTTCGCGAGTAAAAAATTTCGAGCCATCAAACTTTGTAGAAATTCTGAAAAGCTTACTTAAAAACTTTGACAACCTATTGTTATCGTAATTTTCACTTTCTTCAGCATTTGATTTCTTCAAAGATTTAATGCCAGCAAAAATTAAGAAAACACCAAAAAAAGTTAGTAGAGCATTAGGTCTTAGAAATGTTTTTGTCTCATAATTAATAGGTGTATTATGGTCACTCGAAAAATGATATCCCATAAAATCAAATTCTGGCAAATAACTTAGGTTAATTAATTCTACTCCAGTAAATATAAAAATCGCTCTGAAAATAACTGCTCCTATTATTCCCCACATTAAAATCTTATGTTGTAGAATTCCTTCAATTTTAGAGTAGCTAAAAATCAAAATAAAAACAAATAGATTATCAACAGAAAGAGCTTGTTCAATCCAATAAGCAGATTGAAATTGCGTGAATTTCTCAAAACCAGATTGCCACCATATAAATCCACTAAATAGCATTGATAAACTAATCCAAATACATGTCCAAATAGCTGCTTCTTTACTCGAAATTGCCGTATGTTTTTTTTTCATTATTCCTAAATCTAACAAGAACATCACCAATAATACAAGTACAAAAATGACAACTAAAACTGGACTCGTTGAAAATGAATTAGGCATAAAAACACTAAAAAATTGCTACAAAAATACGTATTTGTTTCATATGAAATCAAATCTGTTTCTTAATTCACAGTGACAAAATAAAATTATAACCATTGATTTCAATAAAGATTCAATTCATTGAATTATTTTTGCACTTAGAAATTCAAATTATGAGCAACATAGAACAAATTAATTGTTTAATTATCGGATCTGGACCCGCTGGCTATACTGCCGCAATTTATGCTGCTCGCGCAGATATGAAACCAGTCATATATCAAGGCCTCCAGCCTGGAGGGCAATTAACAACAACTAACGAAGTTGAAAATTTTCCTGGCTATCCAAATGGAATTACGGGACCTCAAATGATGATTGAATTAGAGCAACAAGCAAAACGTTTCGATACGGATGTTCGCAGTGGATTTATCAATAAAGTTGATTTTTCAAGTGAAATTCTAAAGTGTTGGTCTGACGATGGTAAAGAAATTCACGCGGATACTGTAATTATTTCAACAGGTGCTTCTGCTAAATACATTGGCATAGAAAGCGAACAAAAATACCTACAACTTGGTGGCGGAGTTTCTGCCTGTGCAGTTTGTGATGGTTTTTTTTACAGAGGGCAAGAGGTTGTGATTGTTGGAGCAGGAGACTCAGCTTGTGAAGAAGCTCACTACTTATCTAAATTATGTAAAAAAGTAACAATGCTCGTTCGTAAAGATGACTTTAGAGCTTCAAAAATTATGGCTCAACGAGTGAGAAAGACAGAAAATATAGAAATTCTTTTTACTACCGAAACGCTTGAGGTTTTAGGTGATGGACAGGTTGTTAATGGAGCTAAAGTTATAAATTCAATTACAAAAGAAGAAAAAATCATTCCTTGTACAGGATTCTTTGTTGCGATTGGACATAAACCAAATACAGATATTTTCAAGGATTTCATAGATTTAGACGATGTCGGTTATATAAAATATGCTGAACCCGGAACAAGTAGAACAAATGTTGCCGGAGTTTTTGTAGCGGGAGATGCCGCAGATAAAACATACAGACAAGCAGTCACAGCAGCAGGAACTGGATGCATCGCAGCTTTAGATGCAGAACGATATTTAGCAGCAAAACACTAAAAAATTAGCATATTTTTATGTAATTTTGAATTCATTCAATTTTTTTGATTGAATGGTTCATTTTTATGAAAGCTAAATTTATTAAGCGGAAAACAACGAATCTTTTTTCAGAACAACAACTTTTGCTATCTGAAAACCAAATTGATCTTAAAGAATTTATTGGATTTCCCTTCTCAAAAAAAGCTTTGCTAAAACAAGCATTGCTAAAATCTAAAGAATTTAGTTATGAAAAAAGAGAATTATTAGCAAATACCCTAGAGCTTAATTATGCTTTTCTTGAAGATAAAACAGAAAGTCTCAAAAACATCATTGCACTGAGAAAACAAAACTGTTTCACAATTTCAACAGGTCACCAATTGTGCTTGTTTACTGGCCCCATTTATTTTATCTATAAAATTTTACATATCATAAAACAATGTGATAA
>SYKJ01000137.1 GCA_005798205.1 Bacteroidota bacterium
AATTTTAATTTTTATAAAATCAAGTTAAATATTAACGATGCTTTAGAAGAATATAAATATTAATTTTAAAAATAAAAGCATAATGTAATTTAAATACGGAATGATCTTATTTCTTTGCAGTGTAATTTAAAACCTATACTATGAAGAATGAACTTAAAAGAACCCTTAATTGGGAAGTAGAACAACAAGAACTCCAGACTGGTTACGTTGCTATTAAAGGGAGATTTGCTTTGCAGCGAAATGATACAGGTAAAATTTTGAATATTTGCTCTGATCGTTATAAACCATTTTACAACTATAATTTACTCCAACTTGTAGATGATATTGAAAAGATATCTTCCTTTAAATTAGAGGGTTTCGAAGAGTTTAGGAATGGGGAAAGGATACTTGCCTTTTTAAAGAATGATAAACCTGGTTTCTTAGGAGGAGAAAAAGTAGAAGATTTTCTAATTATTGGAAATTCGCACAATTCTTCAAGTAAAGTTTTCGCAGGAATGTCAAATTATATGTTCCGTTGTGAAAATCAGTTTTCTGGAGATCTCTACTCATTAAGGATAAAACATATTAATGGACAGAACGAAGAAACATTTAATCCTCAAATTATAGTGAATAACTATTATGAAAATAGAAAGCACTTAGATCAACAAGTAAATGGAATGATGAATACTGAATTAAATTGGGATGAGGCCTCGCGTTATGTTGATCGCTTAATTGACGAGATTGACCCAATAGAAACTGGAATTAATTTAATTCAAAAGCCTTCAACTCGAAAAAGAGAAATTTTAGACTCCGTTCACCGAGAAATGAATGATTTGGGTAATACAGTTTGGGGGTTTTACAATGGAATTACCTTTTACACCTCGAATATCTTGAAAGGGAAAAGTGGTTTTGGAATCACTAATGGAATTGGAGAACGCATAAATAGACTTGCATGGGAATGTTCTCAACGTAAAGTAAATCGCGGTAATTTTTAAATAAAATTACCGTCTTGCATAGAAAGAGTGCGGTCGGCCATTTTTGCTAAATCCTCATTGTGTGTTACAATTACAAAAGTCTGTTTGAGATCATCTCTTAACTCAAAAAAAAGTTTATGTAATTCTTTTGCGTTGCTGGTATCAAGGTTTCCAGAGGGTTCATCTGCAAAAATTACTTTTGGTTTATTTATTAATGCACGACAAACAGCAACTCTTTGTTGTTCTCCTCCAGATAATTCTGAGGGTTTGTGATTTTTCCTTGTTTCAAGACCTAGTCTTTCCATTAATTCTAATGCAAGTTTCTCAGATTCAGCCTTTGATTTTCCTCCAATCATTGCAGGTAGAGCAATGTTTTCAATAGCAGAAAATTCTGGAAGTAATTGATGAAATTGAAAAATAAATCCAAGGTTCTGATTACGAAAGTTTGCAAGTTTGTTTGAACTTAGCTGAAAAGGGTTAATTCCATCGATTTCAAGAATTCCATTATCGGGCTTATCTAAAGTTCCAAGTATTTGAAGGAGAGTAGTTTTACCCGCTCCAGATGAACCAATAATAGAGACAATTTCAGCACTATTTACGGTCATGTCTAAACCTCTCAAAATCGAGAGATCTCCATAAGATTTTGAAATACCTTTGGCGCTTAAAATCACTTTTTAAGATTTAAATTATGACCCATTTTGTCTCTTTTTGTTTTTAGATAACTTTCATTGTGGACATTACTTTGAATTTCCAGCGTAATATTCTCGACGATTTCCAAGCCATATCCAATTAAACCGGTTCTTTTCTTGGGATTATTTGACATCAGGCGCATTTTGCTCACGCCAAGTTCCCTTAACATCTGAGCTCCAAGACCGTAATCTCTCTCGTCGGGCTTGAATCCAAGTTGAATATTTGCATCAAATGTATCAAAGCCATCTTCTTGTAGTTTGTAGGCTTTTAATTTATTTACCAAGCCAATTCCTCGACCCTCTTGATTCATATAAATAATTACTCCTTTTCCCTCTTTTTCAATCATTTCCATTGCTTTATGTAATTGATCTCCACAATCGCAACGGCAGGAACCAAAAATATCACCTGTTAAACAACTTGAATGCACACGAACTAAAATTGGTTCATTTTTGCTCCATTTACCTTTTACAAGTGCAAGATGGTCTTGGTTGCTATTTTTATCTTTAAAAGCATGCAGTTGAAACTCCCCAAAAGAGGTTGGCATGTGAACATCAAGAACTTTTTCAATCAATGTCTCGTTCGCTATTCTATATTTTATTAAATCTTCAATAGAAATAATTTTTAGATTGAATTTTTTGGCGATTTCAAACAATTCAGGTAAACGTGCCATTGAGCCATCTTCATTTAAGATTTCAACAATAATTCCTGCTTCTTCAAAACCAGCTAAACGAGATAAATCAACTGCTGCTTCCGTATGGCCAGCCCTTCTTAAAACACCGCCTTTTTTAGCTCGTAAGGGAAATATATGTCCAGGTTTTCCAAGTTCCTCTGGGCGAATTTCAGTGTCAATCATCGCTAGAACAGTTTTGGAGCGGTCACTTGCAGATATTCCGGTTGTGCAACCGTGTCCAATTAGATCAATACTTACAGTGAATGGAGTTTCGTATGCAGCAGAATTATTTCGAACCATCATCTCTAATCCAAGTTGATCGCATCTTTCATCACTAATTGGAGCACAGATTAATCCACGACCATGAGTGGCCATAAAATTAATTAATTCAGGGGTCGCATTTCTTGCTGCTGTGAGAAAATCCCCTTCATTTTCTCTGTTTTCATCATCTACAACGATAATTACATTTCCACTTTGAATCTCTTGTATTGCTTCTTCTATTGTGTTTAAAACAAATTTCATTGTAAAGTTTATAAATGCAAAGTTAGTTTTATTAGTTGCTTCTCAGCGGAATTTGTTTAAGGACATCTAAGTAAAAACCCCAGAATTTTTGAACCGAAGAAATTTGCACTTTTTCATCAGGAGAGTGTGCCGCACGAATATTAGGTCCAAAAGAAATCATTTCTACATCAGGCAAGTGTTTTCCAAGTATACCACATTCTAATCCAGCATGACAAGCTTTTACTTTAGGGTCTTCGTTGAATTTCTTTTTGTAAAGATCCTCCATAATTCTTAAAATACTAGAGTTTGGATTTGGTTTCCATCCCGGGTAGTCACCACCTTGAACAACTGTACAGTCTGCATTTTCAAAAGCACAACGAATATTCATAGCAATTTCTGTTTTTGTGGATTCGACACTACTTCGTTGTAAAGACTGAGAAGTAAATGAACCATTTTTAATTATTACCCTTGCCAAGCTTGAAGAAACTTCTACTAAACCATCAATATCCGGGCTCATTCTA
>SYKJ01000138.1 GCA_005798205.1 Bacteroidota bacterium
GAATTTATTTGAAATCAAGTAATTATTTAACCCTTTAAAGAAAACTTCGTCACCAAGATAGTTTCTGAGCATATGTAGAATTCTCCCACCTTTTGCATAAGAATGTCCATCAAACATATTTTCCTTGTTGGGGTGTTCAAACCAAATTAAGTTGTGGTAGTTTCCCCAGGCAGAATTAAAATAGCTCTCACTTTCATTCAATCCTTGGTAATCTGCTTCATCTCTTCCATAACGGTACTCGTCCCATAAATACTGAGAATAATTAGCAAAAGACTCATTTAAAGGTAGATTAGCCCAAGACTCACAGGTAACTAAATCTCCAAACCAGTGGTGAAACAATTCGTGTGCAATGGTAGATTGGTCATTATTATCTAATAATTCGCGTTCGGTTTTGTAAACATAATCTCCAAAAATAACAGCACCTGTATTTTCCATTGCTCCAGAAACATAATCTCTAACAACAATTTGCGTATATTTATCCCAAGGGTAATCGATTCCGAGTTTTTGAGAAAAGAATTTTATCATAGCAGGAGTTTCCCCAAAAATTGCTTTTGCATCTTTTTCATATTCTGGTTCAACGATGTAATTTACCTCCATTATTGAGCCATCGTTTTTTGTATAGAAATCTTTAACAACTTTAAATTCACCAACTGCCATCATAAATAAATAGGGCGCGTGAGGTAAATCTTGCTTCCAGTGATCAGTGCGAGTGCCATCGGCATTATTTTTCGATGAGATTAATTTTCCGTTCGATAAAGTCAGGTATTTATTGTCAACGGTCATTAAAATTTCTTGACTTGTTTTTGAGTTTGGTGCGTCAATTGTAGGAAACCATACAGAATTTGATTCTGTTTCTCCTTGAGTCCATATTTGAGGCATTGTATTTTTATCCTCGCCTTTCGGGTTGATAAAAAACAGCCCTTTATCTGATGTTATTGCTGCGCTGCCATTTACAGTTCTCTCATCTGGTTTTGCCACATAATTTATTTGAAGCGTAAATTTTTCATCTCGAGAATAGGAGCGATCTAATTTTATATGAAGGCTAAGAGAATCCTTGTAAACATAATTTAAGGATTTACCATTCATTTCAATTTTTTTAATATCCATTCCTTTGGCATCAAGAACGATGCTATCGGAAGCATGAAAATGTGGTTTTGCTGTTATTGTAGCAACTCCATTTAATTGTGATTTTTGCCAATTAAAGCTCACCTCTAATTTGGTGTGAATTAAATCGGTGTATAAGGTTCTTGAACTGTTGTAGATGGCTCTGACTTTAGGTTCCTCGAAGTTAAAGTCTCCGAAGTCTATGTAGTCATCATACATATCCAAACTATCAGTATTTTCTTCCTCTGTATTTTCTAATTCTGCAGTTAAAACATCTTTTTTAGGAACTTCTTTAAATAGTGAACAGGAATAAAGAAAGGTAAAAAGAGTGATTATAAAAATTGGTTTTTTCATTAAAATAGATTTGAGGTAAAAGTGCAAATAATTTTTCTTTTGACAAGTAATAAACAAAGAAATTAATGTAAGTTACAAAGCTCTTTTTAAATTTGTAAAAAAAGTGGTATGATTGATTTTTTGAATTATGATTTTTCGAACAAGCGCGTATTGGTTCGTGTTGATTTTAATGTTCCTCAAGATAAAACTACCTATCAAATTACTGACGATAAAAGAATTCGAGCAGCTTTACCATCACTAAGACATATTTTAAATAAGGGAGGAAGTCTCATCCTGCTATCCCATTTAGGAAGGCCAAAAAATGGACCAGAAGATCGATTTTCGCTAAAATACATTGTTAGTCAACTACAAATTTTAGTAGGAAAAGAAGTTTTTTTTGCAAATGACTGTATTGGAAGTGAAGCAAAACAAAAAAGTACTGTATTACAAGCTGGAGAAATTTTATTGTTAGAAAATGTCCGGTTTTATTCTGAAGAAACTGCTGGAGATCTTTCTTTTGCGAAAAAATTGGCCTCTTTGGGCGATTGTTTTGTGAATGATGCTTTTGGCGCTGCTCATCGAGCGCATGCAAGTACAACTCAAATAGCATCTTTTTTTCCTAAAGATAAGATGATGGGTTTGTTGTTGTCAACAGAAATTGAAAACGCAGAAAAGATCATGAAAAATACACTTTTACCTTTTACAGCAATTGTTGGTGGCGCTAAAGTTTCAGATAAAGTTTTGATAGTCGAAAATTTATTGAATATCGCAAATCACATAATAATAGGTGGAGGAATGGCCTATACTTTTTTTAAGGCGCAAGGTGGAGAAATTGGCGATTCGCTCTGTGAAATTGAGCGTTTAGGAACCTGCAGAGAGATAATTGCTCGTGCAGATTTACGAGGTGTAGAAATTCATTTACCCATAGATTCAAAAATCGCAAATAAATTTGCTTTCGATGCAGAGACAAAAAATCATAACAGCAATGAAATCCCGACAGGTTGGATGGGATTAGATATCGGCACTGAAACAATACAATCGTTTACGAATATCATTTTGAATAGCAAAACTATTCTTTGGAATGGCCCAATGGGTGTTTTTGAAATGGATGCATTTTCTTCAGGAACGAAAGCGATTGCACAAGCTGTTGCTGAAGCAACAAAAAATGGCGCATATTCACTTATTGGAGGAGGAGATAGTGCCGCTGCAGTTCAAAAGTTCGGTTATTCTGATCAAGTAAGTTATGTAAGTACCGGCGGTGGGGCACTTTTAGAATATTTTGAAGGAAAGGAATTACCGGGAATTTCGGCTATTACTAATTAAACTTTTTAGCAAAATCTAAAAGTCGATGAGAATAACCAGCTTCATTGTCGTACCAACCAACTACTTTAATTAAATTATTAAATACCACAGTTAAGTCTGCATCAAATAAACAACTGTAGGAACTTCCAATTACATCGACTGACACGATAGGATCTTCAGTATAACCAAGTATTCCTTTTAAGGAGCCGAGTGCAGCATTTTTCATAGCAGCATTTATCTGGGCTACGGAGACTTCATCTTTGGTAATTATTGTCATTTCAGTCATTGATCCATCTAAAACAGGCACCCGGACACTTCCACCAGTAATTTTACCATCTAAATCTGGAAATATTTTAGTTATTGCTTTTGCTGCTCCAGTTGAGGTTGGAATAATAGAGTTTGCCGCTGCTCTTGC
>SYKJ01000139.1 GCA_005798205.1 Bacteroidota bacterium
AAATGAAAAAATACCTTGGTTTTCTATTATTATTTGTGAGTTTTCAAAATCTAGCACAATCAATTCAATATAACCTTCGCATGCCGAAACCACAAAATCATTACTTCGAAGTAGAAATGGTTTTAACAGATTTTAAGGAAAAAGAAGTAGAAATTAAATTACCAGTTTGGGCTCCTGGTTCCTATTTAGTGCGTGAATTTTCGAAGAATATAAATCTTGTGAAGGCTTTTGATCAAAATAATAATTCAATCGAGGTAGAGAAAAAAACTAAAAACTCATGGAAACTAAAAACAAATGGAAATAAGAAAATAGTTGTAAAGTATGAGGTTTATGCTTTTGAACTTTCTGTGAGAACCTCTTTTCTAGATTTAAGCCATGGATTTGTTTCCGGAACAGGTGTTTTTATGTATGTAGATGCTCATCAAAATAATTCTGGAACCTTAGCTATTTATCCGCATGCATCATTTAATAAAATAACAACTGCACTTCCTAAATCGTTAATTTCTGAGAAACAAGTTGGAGTTGAATATTTTAAATTTGAAAATTACGATCAATTAGTCGATTGTCCTATTGAAATTGGAAATCAAGTAGTTTTTGATTTTATGGCTGCTGGTGTAAAACATACGGTTGCAATGTACGGAGAAGGAAATTACGATATTCCAAGTTTGAAAATTGACATGGCCAAAGTGATTGAAGCTGAAACAGCAGTCTTTGGTGAAAATCCAAATAAAGAATATGTTTTTATAGTCCATAATGTTGTTGATGGGCAGGGAGGCTTGGAACACATGAATTCAACTACGTTAAGCGTTAATCGATGGACTTATTCCACTCCAAAAAATAGTGATTTTTTAAACTTAGTTGCTCATGAATATTTTCACCTTTGGAATGTAAAACGAATTCGCCCTTTTGCACTAGGGCCTTTTGATTATTCTCAAGAAAATTATACAACATTGCTTTGGGTAATGGAGGGTTTTACGTCTTATTACGATGAACTAATTTTACGACGAATTGGAACTTATTCAAAAGAAGAGTTTTTAACTAAATTACAAAGTTCAATTAATTATGTTGAGGGTTCTGTCGGTGCGCGTGTTCAGCCAGTTGCTCATGCTAGTTTTGATGCTTGGGTAAAAGCATATCGTCCTACTGAAAATAGTGCTAATACTTCGATGACTTATTATTCTAGAGGTTCAATTCTTGCAGCAATTTTTGATGTAATGATTATAAAGCAATCAAAAGGAAAACAGGGTTTAGATCACTTTTTAAAGCACCTTTATGTAAAGTTTTACAAAGGATTGAATAGAGGATTTTCAGATGTAGAATTTAAAGAGGAACTTGAAAAATTTGTTGGGAAAGATTTGACAGATTTTTATAAAAAGTATATTAATGGTACCGAAATTTTACCTTATGCAGAAATTTTTGACAATGTTGGAATAACAGTTAAAGATCTTACAACATTTTATCCATCATTTGGAGCAGTCTGTCGACAAGAAGGAGGTAATGTTATCGTAAAAAGTATTCGTGCAGGATCATGTGCTGAAGATGCAGGCCTAAGCGTAGGTGATGAAATTATTGGCTGTAATTCTTATCGTGTTGATCAAGGAATGCTTGATGGCATGATGAACAGTCTAGAAATGGGTGAAAGTGCTGAATTATTGATTGCTCGAGATGAAAAACTTTTTTCTTTGAAAATCAGAATCACAAACTTTAGAAAACCAGCATTCAAATTTGAAAAACAAGAAAACTCAAAATATGAGGCAGAATATAACTATTGGCTGCGTTAAGTTAATTTTTTTAGCTCTTTTTTTAAACTTTTCATTTCTCTTAATCGGACAAGGAAAATACTTGAACGTTCAAATTCCACCCGTAAATAAATTGTATTCATCCAATGAGTGTGAGCCTTCCATTGCTATAAATCCGTTAAGACCTAATGAAATAGCTGCTGGTTCGATTTTGTCTGGCTATCATTATTCAAGCGATTCAGGAAAAACATGGAGAAGCAAAGAAATTAAAAGTCCATATGGTGTTTGGGGAGACCCAGTTTTGTGTTACGATTCAAAAGGTCGCTTGTATTATTTTCATCTTGCTAATTATACAGAAACCTCTTGGATTGATCGTATTGTTTGTCAAACTTCAGACAAGATAGAAGGCGATTTTACCAAAGGTTCTTTTACTAAGCCTAATGGTACAAAAGCACAAGATAAACATTGGATTGTCGTTGACCCAATTTCAAACGTTGTATACATGACATGGACTCAATTTGATAGCTATGGCTCATCTGATTCGAGAGATAGTTCTTTAATTATGTTTTCAAAATCAACAAATCGAGGTGTGTCATGGTCAGATCCTCTTCGAATTTCCAAATATGCTGGCGATTGTTTGGATGGTGACAATACTGTTGAAGGAGCAGTCCCTGCTTTAGGAGCAAATGGTGAAATATTTGTTGCTTGGAGTGGTCCTCGTGGCCTTGTTCTTCAAAAGTCATTAGATCAAGGAAAAACCTGGCTTAAAGAGGAGCAAATTATCACTGAACATTATGGTGGATGGGAATTTTCTATTCCTGGAATGAATCGCGCAAATGGCCTTCCTTTTCTTGTTTCAGATATGAGCAACGGTATAAATAAAGGAACACTCTATTTAAATTGGTGTGATCAGAAATATGGGAAAAACGATACAGATGTTTGGTTAAAGTCATCTAAAGATGCAGGAAAAACATGGTCTGCTGCAATTAAGGTTAATCAAGATAACACCAAAAAACATCAATTTTTCACTTCAATAGCTATTGATCAAGAAAATGGAGACTTGCATTTTGTTTACTACGATCGTAGTATGGATTCTAAAAATGAAAATAAAACAGATATTGTTTGGTGTAGAAGTACTGATGGCGGAAAAAGTTTCACAAGTGAAATTATTTCAGAAAAGTCATTCATACCAAAAGAAAATGTGTTTTTTGGAGATTATCTTGGTATTGCAGTAAACAAAGGTGTCGTGAGACCAATTTGGCCGAGAATGGATCTTGAAAAAATAACTTTATGGACAGCTTTGATCGATTTAAAGTAGAATTTTAAAGTCATGCAATCTCAACTACCATTATTATGGTGTAATAAGCTGAGCAAGGAATTTACCAAGGATTATTTTCATAGTTTAAATGAAAAAGTCGAAGGGTTTTATAACTCAACCCAAAATAGAATTTTCCCAAGTCAAAACTTAATTTTTAACGCCTTTAATTTATGTC
>SYKJ01000140.1 GCA_005798205.1 Bacteroidota bacterium
CCAATGACAATTATTGATGATCAATTTCGCGCTCCAACTTGGGCAGATGATTTGGCGTGGGCCTGCATTCAAATATGTAAATTAAAAAAAACAGGTATGTATCATATTTGTGGACCAGAAACCATGTCAATTTATGATCTTGTTCTTCGTATTGCCAATTTTTATGGATATTCTAAAGAAAAAATAACAAAAACAGATAGTATTTCGCTGAATCAGAAAGCAAAGCGTCCGCCAAAAACTGGATTTAATATTCAGAAAGCAAAAATTGAACTTTCCTATAAGCCAACAACTTTTGATGAAACTTTAAAACGACTTTAGTTTAAAAATAATCGTATCTTCGTTTTAATTATATTTTAAAAAAAAATGGCAAATACACAATCTTCTGGATGGGGCTCACGAGTTGGCTTGGTTTTAGCAATGGCAGGAAATGCCGTAGGTCTTGGAAATTTTTTACGTTTTCCAGCACAGGCAATTGATAATGGTGGCGGTGCTTTCATTATTCCTTATTTAGTCTGTTTTTTACTTATGGGAATTCCCTTGCTTTTTGTTGAATGGTCGATGGGTCGATTTGGTGGTCGTTACGGGCAACACTCAACACCATTTATATTTGACGCA
This sequence comes from Bacteroidota bacterium, assembly GCA_005798205.1. Next base: position 616 of record SYKJ01000140.1, read on the forward strand.
ATGGGTAAAGCACCCTATTGGAAATACTTTGGAGTCTTTGGAATTTTTACAAATATTGCAGTTGCAGCATTTTACTGCTATTTAGAATCATGGGCGCTTTCTTGGACCTATTACTCTGTTGCAGGAACCTTCACAGGAATGTCACAAACCGAAGTACAGCAGTTCTTTTCAAATTATATCGAATTAGGAACAAGTCATCCAGTTGTTTTTTGGATAATTTGCCTTTTCTTAAATACATGGATATTATCCAGAGGATTAAGTGGTGGAGTGGAAAAAGTTGCTAAAATAGGAATGCCTTTACTTATCTTATTTGGATTAATATTGGGGATAACAGGTATCTCATTACAAGCAAGTCCAGGGGGAGCCAGCTACGACGGAGTTGTAGGGCTTAATTATTTGTGGTCACCAGATTTCTCAACAATTTGGAGCTTTAAGGTTTGGGTTGCCGCTGCTGGACAAATTTTCTTCACTCTTTCTCTCGGAATGGGTAGTATTCATTGCTATGCATCGTATTTAAAATCTAAGGAGGATATTGCTTTGAATGCAATGAGTGCAGGTTGGATGAATGAATTTGTTGAAATTGTTCTTGGCTCAGCTATTATTATTCCAATATCAGTTGGATATCTTGGAATTGAGGGGGTCACTAAATTTGTTTCTGAGCAAGGTGGTCTTGGCTTAGGTTTTATGGTCTTACCAAATTTATTTTCCGGATGGGGAATGTTTGGAATATTTGCCGGGGTAATGTGGTTTGGCCTCTTATTTTTTGCTGGTATAACATCTTCTTTGGCAATGGGAACACCTGTTATGGGCTTTTTAAAAGATAATTTTAAGATTAAAGAATCCACAGGAGCTTGGATTTTTGGAATTGTTATTCTCTTATTGGGTATCCCTTGTGTGTTATCGCAAGATGCGTTCAATGAATACGATTATTGGGCAGGAACTGTTGCTTTAGTTATTTTTGCAATGATTGAAATTGTATTATTTGCGTGGGTTTTTGGAATGGATAAAGGATGGAAAGAAATAACTACAGGCGCAGATATTAAAGTTCCAAGCATTTTTAAGATTATTATAAAGTATATTTCTCCTATTTTCCTAATAGTGGTTTTTGTTGGAGCGATACCTAGTATTTTAGAAAATGCTACAAAAGCAACTTCAGCCTACGGTTGGTCAGCAAGATTCCTTTTATTGGGATTGTTTTTATTCATCGCAGTTTTGGTTTACATCGCTAAAAAACGGCAGGGAAAAAATCCATACTCAGAACAAGAAAATAAATAATCTAAACATAGAAACTTTTTAAGAATGAGTTCACAAGCACTAATTTTAATCGTAATAACTTGGAGTTCTGTAACTTTTGCTACAGCCTATTTTTTTTGGAAGGTCTTAAAAACTCCACAAAAACCTGAACAAGACTCTGAAGTGGAGAATAGCGAAAAAGAGTAGTTCCTTGCTATGAAATACGAAGATCCATTCGTTATCTCGAAGAGTAGTAAAAGGGGTTTACTTGTTCTTATTTTCGCTTCCTTGGGTATCATTTTCTTTCCTCGTATTTATCTATTTTTTCAAAAGGAGGAAGTAGTCAGCATTAGCTCTGAACAATTAGCAGAGTTTGAAAAAAATCAAAGAAAATTTGAGAAAAGAAAGTTTAACTATCGCTATTCGAAAAAGAATAAATACAAAATTCCCCAATCAAAATTTAATCCTAATACCTATACTAAAGCAGATTGGATGAGACTCGGTTTGAGTGAAAAGCAAAGCGCCGTAGTTATGAAATTTACTGCTCGTGGTATTTATTCTGAGGAGGATTTGAGGCGTATTTTTGTTATACCAGAAGTATTGTTTAATCTAATTCGTAATTCTGTTGTTTATCCTGAACGCCCTAAAACCACCTATTTTAAGGAAAGCTATGAAAAAGAAATAGTGCAAATAAATTTAAATACTGCTGATACTTCTCAATTCATGACGATATATGGTGTTGGGGCATTTTATGCCAAGCAAATTATTCGCTACCGTGAAAAACTTGGAGGTTATTTTGTAATAGAACAACTTCTTGAAGTTTGGAAAATGACTCCTGAAACGTATGAGATTATTAAAGAACGAGTTTATATTAATGAATCTGATGTTAAAAGAATAAACATAAATTCAGTCACCATTGATCAATTAAAGACTCACCCCTATTTGAATTGGAATAAGGCAAATTCAATTATAAAAATGCGAGCACAAAGAAATGGTTTTAAAAATATTGAGGAAATAAAAGAATCTGTTTTAATTGACTCAGAAACATACGAAAAACTTTTTCCTTATTTATCTTTGCAGTTATTATGACACTAGAGCAACGTTTAAAGGCAACAATTCGAGATGTTGAAGATTTCCCAAAGCCGGGTATTTTATTCAAAGACATTTCCACCATCATGCTTGATTCAAGTTTATCGAATGCGATTTTAGACCATCTTGCTGATGCTTATAAAAATTCCGATATAGATGCAATTGCAGGAATCGAAAGTAGGGGATTCTTGTTTGCTTATCCTTTAGCGATGCGCTTAGGACTTCCTTTTATTTTGATTAGGAAACAAGGGAAACTTCCCTATAAAAAAATTAGTCATTCATATGATTTAGAATATGGATCAGCCGAAATTGAAATACACAGTGATGCACTGAAAATAGGGCAAAAAGTTCTTATTCACGATGATTTACTTGCAACCGGAGGATCTGCTGATGCGGCAGCGCAACTTATTCATAAATGTGGTGGAGTTGTCTTTGGATTTAATTTTATTGTGGAACTAGCTTTTTTAAATGGAAAGCAAAAGTTAAACAAGCATACAAGTAATATTGTTAATTTAATTAGTTACTAAAAAAAAATATTTTTAATGAATTTCGAGCTCAATGAAAATCAATTAATGATAACACAAATGGTGCGTGATTTTGCTCTCAAAGAAATTCGCCCAAACATGAAAAAATGGGATGATGATGAGTTTTTTCCAATAGAAACGATGAAAAAAATCGGAGAACTTGGTTTATTAGGAGTCTTTATTCCCGAAAAATATGGTGGTTCAGGTTTTAGCTATTTTGAATATACAACTGCATTGATTGAATTAGGAAAAGTTTGCGGAGGAATAGGATTGAGTGTTGCAGCTCATAACTCACTTTGCCTTGGTCATATTTATTATCATGGTAGCGAAGAGCAAAAAATAAAGTACCTTCCGAAATTAGCTGCTGGCGAATGGATTGGCGCTTGGGGTTTGACAGAGGCAAATACAGGATCTGACGCCATGCGTATGAAATGTACAGCGGTAAAAGAAGGCAATGAGTGGGTAATAAATGGTTCAAAAAATTGGATAACACATGGCTTATCTGGAGATGTAGTTGTAGTACTCATAAGAACAGGCGAATTATTAGACAGCAAAGGAATTACCACTTTTATTATTGAAAAAGGTACTCCAGGATTTTCCGCAGTGAAAATTAAAGATAAATTGGGAGTTCGTGCAAGCGAAACTGCAGAATTGATTTTTGATAATGTGCGTGTCCCTGACGAAAATGTCATTGGCAAAGTAGGAATGGGATTTAAGCAAGCAATGCAAGTTCTCGATGGCGGTAGAATTTCAATTGCAGCCCTAAGTTGTGGAATTGCACGCGGCGCATACGAAGCATCTCTAAAATATTCTAAGGAAAGAGAGCAATTTGGTCAAGCAATCGGACAATTTCAAGCGATTGGTTTTAAATTAGCAGACATGGCAACTGAACTTACTGCAGCGGAGCTACTGACCTTTCAAGCAGCATATTTAAAAAACAATAGTTTACCAGTTACCAAAGAGGGGGCATTTGCAAAGTATTATGCATCTGAAGTTGCAGTAAAATGCGGCAATGAAGCTGTTCAAATTATGGGCGGTTATGGCTACACGAAAGAATACCCAGCAGAAAAATTTTTACGCGACGCAAAACTTATGACGATAGGTGAAGGCACCTCAGAAATTCAAAAAATTGTGATTTCTCGTGAAATTTTAAAGTAAGTATAGTATTTAATTAAAATAGTAGTATATTTGCCATCCAAAGTAAAAAATAAAAGTTATTAAAATATGTTGATTATTCCGATTAAAGAAGGCGAAAATATTGATAGAGCTCTCAAGAAGTACAAGAAAAAGTACGAAAAAACAAAAGTTATGAAAGAGTTGAGAAAGCGTAAAGAATTCGAAAAGCCTTCGATAGCTCGCCGTCAACAAGTAATTAGAGCTGCTTACAAACAAAGAATGCAGACTGCTGAAATGTAACATTTTAGTTCAAATATCGTTTTAAAGGAGCTTAGGCTCCTTTTTTTATGTATCAACTTTTTTTAGATTATATAACTTTTGAAAAACGTTATTCCAATCATACGGTGATTGCCTATGAGAATGACCTCAAACAATTTGCAGTATTTTCTGATATTACTATTCTTAAAGAATTTGAAACTATTTCTGCATCTTCCATTCGGTCTTGGATTGTTGCTCAAATTGATGACGGATTAACAAATAAAAGTGTTAATAGAAAGATTGCAACGCTTCGTACATTTTTTAAATGGTTGAGAAAAGAGGGTAAAATAAAACTCAATCCAATGGCAAAAATTAAAGGTCCAAAAAGTGAAAAACGCTTACCTGTTTTTGCAAAGGAATCTGAATTAGAGCCAAGTAAATTGAACCCGCTTTTTGAAAATAACTTTGAAGGTCTTAGAAATCAATTGATATTTGAAGTTTTTTATCAAACAGGAATTCGTTTGAGTGAGTTAATTAACTTGAAAGAAAAAGATATTACAGCACAAAATATTAAGGTTTTGGGTAAGCGCAATAAAGAGAGAATAATTCCTATTTCATCTGACTTGAGCTCTAAAATTGCTGTTTATCGTTTAGAAAAAAAGAAATGCATTGGAGAAACCAATCAACTTTTTGTTCTAAAAAATGGCAAGCCGATGTATCCGACTTTTGTTTATCGAAAAATTAACCTCTATTTGGGCTTGGTGACAAACTTGGATAAAAAAAGCCCTCACATTCTTCGGCATACATTTGCTACTCATATGTTAAATCGTGGATCAGGATTAGAAACATTGAAAGATTTATTAGGGCATGCAAGTTTAACAGCTACGCAAGTATATACACATAATTCTTTTGCGCAATTAAATGCAATTTATTCACAAGCACACCCGAGAGGAAAAAAATAAATCTATGGAGCAACAAATTCACACAGTCCATTTTAAAGCAGATAAAAAACTTTTGGATTTTATTCACGATAAACTGAATAAATTGCAGCACTTTAATCAAGCAATAACTTCAATTGAGGTTTTTTTGATTTTTCAAAATGACAAAGAAAAACAAAATAAAACAGCTGAGATTAAACTACATCTGCCAGGGGTTGAATTATTTGCCAAAAAAAATGCAAAATCATTTGAGGAAGCAACAGATTTAGCCTTAGATGCCATTCGCAAACAAATCCAAAAGGATAAAGAAAAATAAGTGCGTGTTCTTTATTGTGTAATCCTAAAGTTTTAGGATGATTTCTTAGAATAATCCTATTGAATTTCCGTATCTTTGCTATCCTTAAAATTCAGTATGAAATTAGTTACCGTTGGAAGCGTTGCCTTTGATGCGATTGAGTCGCCTTTTGGAAAGACAGACAAAATTGTAGGTGGTGCTGGAACTTTTATCACATTAGCAGCTTCATTTTTTTTAAAAGAGCAAGGAATTATATCCGTAGTTGGCGAAGATTTTCCTCAGCAAACTTTGCTCAATTTGAAGTCGAAAGGAATTGACATACAGGGAATTCAAATAAAAGTGGGAGAAAAAACTTTTTTTTGGTCAGGTAGATACCATAACGACATGAATTCCCGCGATACACTTTTAACAGAGTTAAATGTTTTAGAGCATTTTAACCCACTTGTGCCAGACGATTTTCAAGGGGCCGATTATTTAATGCTTGGAAATTTAAGTCCTCAAGTGCAAAAAATGGTTATTGAACGCATGAAAAACCGTCCGAAACTGATTGCAATGGACACCATGAATTTTTGGATGGATATTGCTCTTGATGATTTAAAGAAAACAATGTCTCTAGTTGATTTATTAATTATAAACGACGAGGAAGCCAGGCAGCTTTCTGGAACGTATTCGCTGGTAAAAGCCGCTAAAATAATTCGTTTAATGGGCCCCAAAATAGTAATCATTAAAAAAGGGGAACATGGGGCCTTGTTGTTTCATGAAGAGAACATGTTTTATGCCCCAGCCTTACCATTGGAAGAGGTTTTTGATCCAACAGGGGCTGGAGATACCTTTGCAGGTGGATTTATGGGCTATATTGCTGCATCAAACGATTATTCATTTGAAAATATGAAAAGAGCTATTATTGCTGGTTCAGCCCTTGCATCTTTTTGTGTGGAAAAATTTGGAACACAACGGTTATTAGAAATCAGTAAAGAAGAATTAAATCTGCGCATTGATAAATTTGTCGCATTGGCTAATTTTGAAATGAAAGAAGTATATTAGATTATGGAAAAAATGGATTTTCAAGCGCAAATAGTTGCTTATTTAGCAGCAGATGATTTAGTCGTTTTAGGTCGAGATGTTGCTGCTTTGCGTAGTTCTTTTGAGGATTATTATTTGGAAGTAGAGCGAGTGGAACAAGTGAAAAAATTAGAGGCTCAAGCAAATGGGCAGAAATATGAAATGCTTGATTTTCAATATGAAAAGGACCTTTTTTTCGAGACTTACAAAACATTTCAGGAGAAAAGAAAAATACAGGTTGGACTAAAAACAACCTTGGAAGCCGAAAATTTACGATTAAATCGCAGTTTAATTCAACAACTTAAAGATGTTATTGAAAACGAAGAAAAAATCGGCTCTGCTTTTAATGCACATAAGGAAATTCACGAAACCTGGAAAAAGATTGGAGATATTCCAAGGGACAAACGCGATGATATCCAAAAAGAATATTCTCGATTAATTGAGATTTTTTTCTACAATATAAAAATTTACCGAGAATTAAAAGCAAACGATTACAAACGAAATTCTCAGCTAAAACAAGACATTATTTTTAAGTTGAAGAACTTAAGAAATAGCAATTTAAAGGTTAGAGAATTGGAGTCTTCTTTGCGTTCTTTACAAAATGATTGGGAGGAAATCGGACCTGTAAATAATGATGAATGGGAGAGTTTAAAAAATAGTTATTGGGAGGCTGTTCGTTCTGTTTATGAAAAAACAAATCAGTTTTATGACGAACAACGAAATGAATTAGCAGACAATCTGCTAAAAAAGCGTGCTATTATTTCAGAATTAGCTGGTCTCATAGAAAACTCTTCAAGCATTGAAAAATTAAAAGATTGGGAAAAAGCCACGGAAAAAGTCATTCAATTTCAAGCAGATTGGAAGCAAATAGGATTTGGACCAAAGAAGGATAACGATAAAGTATGGAAAGAATTTAGAGAAAAATGCAATCTCTTTTTTGCAACTAAAAAAGAATTTAATAAATCGATTGACTCTGCAAACCGCGGTGTTGCTGATCAGAAAAGAGAATTAATTGAGCAGGCAAAGTCATTAAAAGATTCTAATGATTGGAAAACAACTGCAGATAAAATAATGTTATTACAAAAGAATTGGAAGTTGCTTGGTTCGGCAGGACAAAGATTTGACAATAAATTGTGGGCGGATTTTCGTTCTGCATGCGATGCTTTTTTCACTGCTAGGCAAAGTCATTTTGCTGCTCAAGATGCTTTGTTGATAGAGAACCTGAATGAAAAAAATAAATTTATTAATGAACTGTCAAATTTAATTCTCCCTGAGACAAAATCGGAAGCCCTGGCTATGCTACGAAGCAAAAATGAAGAATTTTTAGCAATGGGTCATGTGCCAATGAAAAATAAAAATGAGGTTTATGAACGTTTTAAAAAAGCAATAGACTTGAAATATTCCTCATTGAAGCTGGAGTCAGACGAAAAAGACAGGATTCTATTTCAGGCAAAAATAGAGACTCTTAGCTCTAGTCCCGATCGTCAAAAACTTATGACGAATGAAAAAAATGATATTAAAAAGCAAATAGATGCTTTAGGAAAAGAAATGATTCAAATGGAAAATAACCTTGGTTTTTTTGCACGCTCAAAAGGAGCTGATCAACTTAGAAAAGATGTGGAAACCAAAGTTCAGGGAATTCAAGTTAGAATTGAAGCCCTTAAAAAGAAGTTAAAATTGATTCCGAATGAATAGTTTTATCAATATTTTACTCCTGATTTTTACTTTCCCCACAATGTTACTCAGTATTTTTATCGGTTTTGATTTACCGATAGAATTTTTACGCACCACAGCTAGCACAATGCCTTACGCTTCAGAAATATTACTTGGTTTTGGAATGCTTTTACTCATCATTTCACTTCGGCGATCTATTCGAAGATGGATGGGTGTTCGAATGACAATTCAAACTAAAAAATTTAAGTGGAATTCTGTGATAAGTCAATCTCGTAAGCAAAGGGTTCTTGTTTACACGCTTATTGAAGCCTCAGTTTTGCTTGGCTTAGCTTTTGGCTATTATTTACTTACACCTATTGCGTGGTTTCCAGCTCTAGTAATGCTTGTTTTTTCTGTTGAAAGCATCGTATTTTTATTAGTATGTAAGGGAAACTTATTTCGTGTAGGATTAAGTTCAAAAGCAATTATAGTATCTGATAGAGAAGTTATTTTGATTTATCTTACGGGTTTAAGACAAGTTAGCATTAGTCAGCAAACAGTTTATTTTGATTATATAAATGATCTACAACTTTCATTTCCAACTGACTGCTTGCAAGCCAATGAAAAAAATGAATTTTTTGAAAACTTAAGTAACTTAGTAGATAAAAACAAAGTTTTGTTTCGAAATGTAACTTCTTCATAAATGAAAATCCTCATCATTCGCTTTAGTTCAATTGGTGATATTGTCTTAACTTTTCCAATTCTGAGGTGTTTGAAAGAGCAAGTGTCAAACGCTGAAATTCACTATGCTACAAAAATCCAATTCAAAGAATTATTAACGGGAACAGATTCAATCGACCGAATTCACACTTTGTCAGATTCTATGGCTGAATTGATTAAGGAACTTCAAAAAGAAAAATTTGATGTAATTATTGATCTCCATAATAATTTAAGAAGTAGACAGATTTCATTTCCCCTCGGAATAAAAACAATGCGTTTTCCAAAATTAAATTTACAAAAATGGCTTTTGGTGAATTTTAAAGTCAATAAAATGCCAGCGCTTCATGTTGTTGATCGCTATTTTCAAACAGTAAATTCTTTGGAGGTAAAAAACGACATGAAAAACAACAGTTTTATCATTTCCTTGGAAAATGAAGTTGATGTAAAAAAACAGTTTAGCATCAGTCCAAAAACATTTATCTCTGTTGTTATTGGTGCACAATTTGCAACAAAACGAATTCCAAAAGATAAATTGATAGAGCTACTTTCTCATGTCAATTTTCCAATTATTTTAATTGGTGGAGAGTCTGATAAGACAATGGCAAATGAACTTTGTACAGCATTAGCTGGAAAAGAAATTCATTCTGCTTGTGGTGATTTTAATATTCTCCAATCTGCAAGTATTGTTAAACAAAGCAAAGCAGTTTTAACAAGTGATACGGGAATGATGCACATTGCCTCTTGCTTTTCTCTTCCAATTTTTACCATTTGGGGAAATACAACACCAGCTCTTGGAATGGCCGCATACAATCCAGAAAATAGCTTTGAAATCCATAATTTTGAAGTGAAAGACCTTAGTTGTAGACCGTGTTCTAAAATTGGATTTCAAAAATGTCCGAAAGGTCACTTTGAATGCATGAATAAACAAGATGCGCGTTTAATTACTCAAATGATAAATCAAAAATTTGAGCCGATTTAATCTTCTAAGAATAACTTTCTAAGTTCGGTAGCATCACTTGCTTTCATTTTTCCAGCAAGGATGAGACTTAATTGCTTTCTTCTCAATGCGCCATCAAATCTTTTTATTTCTTCTTCTGTTTCTGGAACGATTTCTGGAACTTGTATTGGACCTCCATTCTGGTCTACGGCAACGAAAGTATAAATTGCCTCATTGCATTTTTCTCGTAAACCGGTAATGGCATCTTCCACAAAAACATCAACAAAGACCTCCATTGAAGTAGAAAATGCGCGTGAAACCTTGGCTTCTAAAGTTAAGATAGAGGCATGTTTTATTGGTTTTTGAAAAGAAACATTATTTACTGAAGCTGTTACCACAACTCGTTTACAATGTCTGTGTGCAGCTACGCTTGAGATAAGATCCATCCATGCTAAAAGCTGACCGCCAAACAAATTACCTTGAGTATTCGTGTCGTTGGGTAACACAACCTTTGTTGAAATAGAAAGCGTTTCTGAAGGTTTTTTTGATATCATTTTACAAATGTATTCAATTCAGCTATATTATATCTCATAAATAGATTATCTTCGGCAAACTTTTTAATTATTAATTTGTTTAAATAGTAGAAATAAAAAAAATCAATGAAATTTACTTGCAAACAAATACTAGTTTTATTTCTTTTTTTTACAATTTTTAATCTCAGCGCACAATCAAAAAGAGAATTTGATGTCCAAAATGCACGAGAGGGTGAAAGTGTAGAGTATTGCTTTACACACAAAAAAATGCAAGCTTTAATGCAAAATCAAGATTTTTTAATTCAAAAAAATAAGGAAGATCTTGAATTTGATAAATTAGTTAAGAAAGGTTCAGTAAACAAAGGCACAGTTTATAAAATTCCTGTTGTTTTTCATGTTTTACATTACTCGGGAATTGAGAATATTTCGGATGAACAAATTTATGATGCACTTGCTACTTTAAATCGTGACTTTAGAAAGCAAAACCCTGACACAGCAAATGTCCATGTGGAATTTACTGGTATGCCTTTTGATTCAGAAATTGAATTTGTTTTAGCTACGAAAGCACCTGATGGAACTTGTTTTAAGGGCATTACTAGAACTGAAACTGTATTAACATTTCAGGGAGAAGATGGAGATCTTCAAGCCCAAGCTGTACGAGATGGAAATGATGTCTATATTGGCGATTGGCCCGGAAATAAGTACCTCAATTTTTTTATTAGTTCAGATATTGGCGGTGCTGCCGGTTATACTCATTATCCTTCCCAAGGGTCTGCGGATGATATGACAAATGGAATATGGTTGCTTCATGATTATGTTGGCTCTATAGGAACTAGCTCTGTAAGTCACAGTCGTGTCTTGACGCATGAATGCGGACATTGGCTAAATTTACCTCACACTTGGGGATCTACTAATAATCCAGGAATAGAATCAAACTGCGATTCAGATGACGGAGTATCCGATACTCCAAACTGTATAGGTGTTACAGGATGTGCTTTGAATTCAAATTCTTGTGATTCAGATAATGCTTTTTGGGGCTTTGACATCCGTGATAATGTAGAAAATTACATGGAATATTCTTATTGTTGTAAAATGTTCACGGCAGGCCAAGGAGCAAGAATGAGAACAGCAGTTCAACAAACAAATACAGGTCGCGCTAATTTATGGTCTCAAGCAAATTTACTTGCAACAGGAGCGAATGGATTTTTATATCTGTGCAAAGCAGAATTTTCAGCAGATAAAGAAGATATTTGTTTAGGAGAACAAATACAATTCTCTGATGACTCTTACAATTCTGTTACTAATTGGCAGTGGGAAATTTCTCCTAATTTTGGATGGTCTTTTGTGCCCGGATCTTCAAATACAAGTCAAAATCCCCTAATTTTATTTTCTCAGTCAGGCTTGTATTCTGTAAAATTAATTGCAAGTGATGGGACAAACACCTTACAAGAACTTAAACAAAATTTTATTCGTGTAGCCCCTGAAGCACATGTTTTACCTTTTTGGGAAGGATTTGAAGATTATATCTCTTTGCAAAATCTTACCAACTGGGGAGTTAATAATTTTAATAATAACCAAGCTTTTACAATTGAAAATGCTACAAGTTATTCAGGAAATAAATGCGCCACGCTAAAAAACTTTGGTGAAGATACCTTAAGCATTGATGAGTTGATATCTTCAACAATTGATTTATCTGTTATTCCTCCAACTGACACTGTTACTTTGAGTTTTAGATTTTCCTACCGCAAAAGACAATTGA
>SYKJ01000141.1 GCA_005798205.1 Bacteroidota bacterium
ACTCATCTTTTTCTAAATGTTCATTAAGGCTCCCCCAAGTCCCAAGGTCACTCCAATCAAAATCTGATAATACCACAGATACATTTTTTGCATGTTCCATAATAGCAAAATCTATCGAGATGTCTTCACATTTGTTAAAAGCATTATAAATAAAATCATTTTCATTTGCAGTATCATAACAATTTAAATCTGATGAAAATAAAGCATAAAGTTTTGGCTGAAAAGTTTGTATGGATTGTAAAACAACATCTGCTCTCCAAACAAAAATACCAGCATTCCAGTAGAAATTTCCAGCGCGTATAAATTTTTTAGCCGTTGCTAAATCAGGTTTTTCACAAAATTGAATCACTTTAGTTGCTTCGCCTTTTTGTATTTGCTTTTCTTTTGAAAATTCAATATATCCATATCCAGTATCAGGTCTAGTTGGAGCAATACCAAGAGTTACAAGATGTTTATCCTCATTTGCTACCGTAATTGCTTTTAGAATAATTTCATCAAATCGAGTTTGATTAAGAATCAAGTGATCTGAAGGTGAAATAATGAGTGTAGCCTCAGAATTTATCTTTAAAATTTTTGATGCTGCATAAGCAATGCATGGGGCTGTATTTTTTCTGAAAGGCTCGCAGAGAACCTGCTTTGAACTTATCTCTGGTAATTGTTCAATGACAAGCGATAAATAAGTTGTGTTGGTTAAAATATATATTTGATCTTTTGGAATAGTGCTTATCATTCTTTCGAATGTCAAACGCAAAAGGGATTTACCGATACCTAAGATATCTAAAAATTGTTTTGGTTTTTCGGAGGTGGACATCGGCCAAAAACGACTCCCAATACCACCTGCCATTATTAATCCGTAATTATTCTTATTCATTATTTGAAATTAAAAGCACATTCGCTAGAGCATGAACTAAAAAACGTTTTCCTGTTGAAATTTCAACACATTCAAAGCGAGTGCGTCTGAGATTTCCTTTACTAAATATCTTCCCATTTAGGGCAAAAGTACTATTTTTTGGAAGGTTTTCAAGTTGAAGCTTGTCATTTTCAATATCATATTTTTTAAGAACTCTCGATAAATATAAATCTGAACACGAAGATGCTTTTGTTTTAATAAAGCTTTTCCAAAGTGCTTTTTCAATATCTTCAGGTAATAAATTACTATCAAGAACGGGCTTTAATAAATCTCTAAATGCATCTTTCCATTCTAAACCATGGGCTTGAACAAGGTTTCCATATTTCCGAAAGGTATTTAAATGTGCAATTTCGTGCAGTGCAGTGATAAGGAAGGAATAAGAATTCAGATCGCCATTTACTGTTATAGTTGGTTTGTTTTTTGAATTCGATACGCGGAAATCTCCCAATTTTGTTTTTCTACCAGGAACAATTTTAAATTTAACTTTAGCATTGAGAATAAGATTTGTAAGGTATGGAACAAATTCTTTAGGAGTAAAACGTGAAAGTGTTTGAGAGAAATTTGCTATTTTATCCATAATTCACAATGTAAATTTACAAAAGAAACGCTTTCAAATACTTTTCATTAATTTAGCAATGTGAAAATAATTTCAAATATTGGCAAATACTTTCTAATGTTGTCGGTAGTATTAAAACAACCGAAAAAAAAGAGTATTTTCTTTGCTCAATTTATTAATCAACTAATAAATATTGGATTAAATTCTATTCCTATTGTTGCTTTAATGTCTGTTTTCATTGGTGGTGTAATTTCTCTACAAACCGCATCTAATATGCAAAGCCCATTATTACCAGAATATACTATTGGATATATTACTCAATCAAGCACAATACTTGAGTTTTCACCCACTATTATTTCCTTAATACTAGCTGGAAAAGTTGGTTCTAATATTGCATCCGAAATAGGCACTATGCGAGTTACTGATCAAATTGATGCAATGGAAACGATGGGGGTAAATTCATTAAATTACATTGTCCTGCCAAAAATACTTGCTGCAGTTACTTTTTTTCCAATTCTTGTTATTTTTTCGATGGCTCTTAGTTTATTTGGAGGTTGGATTGCATTAATATTGTCGAATTTATGCTCTACTGAAACATATTTACTTGGAATAAGAACTGATTTTAAAGTTTTTAATATTGTTTATGCCTTGACTAAAACAGTTGTTTTTGGGTTTTTAATTGCATCTATTTCTTCATTTTATGGGTTTTATGTAAAAGGCGGTTCAATTAATGTTGGTAAGGCATCTACCTCTGCTGTTGTAAATAGCAGTATTGCAATCTTAATAACGAATTTTATCTTAACACAATTGATATTACTTTAATGATTGAAATAAATAATATTAATAAAACATTTAATGGACAAAAAGTACTAACTGATATTTCATCTGTTTTTCATCCTGGAAAGGTTAATTTAATTATTGGAAGCTCTGGCCAAGGAAAATCGGTATTAGCCAAATGTATGGTGGGTTTATTTGAAGTTGACTCAGGACAAGTTTTATTTGACGGAAGAGACTTCATCTCTATGGATAGAAAAGAAAGAACTACTCTTCGTGAGGAAATTGGAATGCTTTTTCAAGGTGCTGCTTTGTTTGATTCAATGACGGTAGAAGAAAATATTATTTTTCCGCTTTCGATGTTCACAAAAATGACAAAGGGCGAAATGATTAATCGCGCAAATTTTTGCTTGGAACGGGTTAA
>SYKJ01000011.1 GCA_005798205.1 Bacteroidota bacterium
AAGCAGTATGAATAATAGCTTAGTGAAGCAAACTATTCTTGTTAAAACAGAAAAAGATCTTGGTAAATTACTTGTTCGCCTGACTAAAAAAATAGATTCAGGAATACTTGAACTTGTTCAAAAAGAAAAAGTGATTGCGTCGCTCCAAACAAATGAATCGACTTCTGAATATATTTTTGATCATCTTTTACCTGGAGAATATTCCTTCCGGATAATTTTAGATGAAAATCAAAATGAAAGGTGGGACCCTATCGATGTTTCACAACAAAAACAAGCTGAGGGTGTTTTGTATTTTAATACCCCCACAAAAATCCGTGCCAATTGGGAAGTAGAAACAACATTAGAAATTAATAACTAAAACCCTTAATAATGAAAAAATTTATCTTTTTAACTTTCGCTTTTTTAACAGTTCAGTCTTTTGCTCAAATCCAAACCCCTAAAGCAAGTCCGCTTGCAAAAGTTGAACAAAAAGTCGGCTTAGCTGATATCAGCATTTCGTATTCTCGTCCGGGAAAGAAAAATCGCGAAGTATTTGGGGAAGTTGTTCCTTTTGGAGAAACTTGGCGACTTGGAGCAAATGAGAATACAAAAATTACTACAAGTGAAAATTTGATTTTTGGAAAAGATACTTTAAAAGCAGGCACTTATGGTTTATTTGCAAAACCAACAAAAGAAATGTGGGAGCTTTATTTTTATTCTGAATCTACAAATTGGGGCTTACCTGAAAAATGGGATGACACAAAAGTTGCATTGAAACTCAAAACAAATGTTGTAAATCTTGGAGCTGTTATTGAAAATCTAACTATTTCAATAGATAACCTAGAATTTGATGGCGCTATTTTTTCTATTTCCTGGGATAAAACAAAAGTCGAAATGCCATTTAAACTAGATACAAAAACAAAAGTTTTGGCGAGTATTAAAAAAACAATGGGCGGACCATCAGCAAATGACTACCATCAGGCAGCAGCATATTATTTTCAGGAAAAAATAGACCTTAAATTAGCGCTAGAATATTCTACAAAAGCCTGCCAAATGAGAGGAGCCGAAGCCTATTGGATGAGCAGACTTAAAGCACAACTACAAGCAGAGAATGGTGATATTAAAGGCGCTATCGAAACTGCGAAAGAGTCAATTGTTGCTGCAGATAAAGATGGCGATCAAAACTATGTGCGAATGAACAAAGCTTCAATCGAAGAGTGGTCAAAGAAAAAATAAGTTTTGTTCCAAAAATATAAATTCCACATCTTGATGCACCTCATCATTTTTATATGGGGTTTTACCGGAATTTTAGGAAAATTAATTCATTTAGACGCGATTGTTATAGTTTGGTACAGAATCTTAATCGCTGTGATTTGTTTAGCTTTCTTTTTTCTTCTTACCAAACGAAGTTTTAAAATTGAAATAAAACAGCTTCTAAAAATTTCCATCGTTGGAATAATTGTTGCATCTCATTGGCTAACATTTTACTATTCTATTCAACTTTCTACAGCATCACTTGGAATTCTGTGTTTATCCACAACAACGCTGCATGTAACGTGGCTGGAGCCTTTAGTTATGAAACGGCGCTTTTCCTGGATTGAATTTCTTTTAAGTTGCTGTGTTATTTATGGCATCTATTTTGTTTCTGGAGATTTTTCTCCTAAGGAAATGACAGCTTTGTATTTTGGATTACTGTCTGCACTTTGTGCCGCTCTTTTCTCGGTTTTTAATGCGAAAATTTCACAGGAAGTTCCAGCGACGCATATTACTTTATATGAATTAATAATTGGCTTTGTTTTTGTGTCCATATTTTTAATTACCATTGGAAGAATGAACCCGCAAATTCTAAAAATGAACTATTCAGATTTTGCTTGGCTCTTATTTTTAGGAATTATATGTACCTCTTTTGCCTTTTTAGTGACCATCGAAATTATTAAACGCTTGGGAACATTTACTGTTTCCCTCAGTATTAACTTAGAGCCCGTGTACACGATTTTGTTAGCTATATTTATTCTTAAAGAGCACGAATTATTAAATTCAAAATTCTATATCGGAGCAATGATTATTATTTTTGTTGTATTGTTGAACGGCATACTGAAGCACTATCAAAAAAAGAGAGAATCCCAAAAAATACTCAACGAATCCATAAATGGAATACATTAAATAATAAAAAAACTTGCGACAAATAAATTTAACTACGAACTTGCCATCATGTTTACAGGAATCATTGAAGAATTAGGTATTGTAAAAGCTATCTCGCGAGAAGCGGGCAATATACATTTTACAATTGAAGCAACGCTTACAAAAGAATTAAAAGTAGATCAAAGTGTTGCGCACAATGGTTGCTGTTTAACTGTAGTAGCAATTCATAACGATTGTTATCAAGTTACTGCAATTCAAGAAACCTTAGATAAAACAAATTTAAACCATTGGGAAATTGGTACAGAAGTTAATTTAGAACGATGTTTGGTTATGAATGGTCGTTTAGATGGTCACATAGTGCAAGGACATGTTGATACGGTTGCTATTTGCACGCATTTTGAAGAACAAAATGGAAGTTGGAAGTACACATTTCAATACAAGGAACAACAATTAACAGTTGAAAAAGGGTCAATTACAATAAATGGAACGAGCTTAACTGTTGTTGATTCTGAAAATAATGGATTTTCGGTATGTATTATCCCTTACACGTATGAAAATACAAACTTCAAGAACTTAAAAGTAGGCGATATTGTAAACCTCGAATTTGATATAATTGGCAAATACGTTGCAAAATGGATGCAACAAAGACAGTAAAATCAAAAAACTAAAATTATTTTGCCGAGTTGTATTTTGCAGCTACGAAATCCCAATTTATCACATTAAAAAATGCTGTAATATAATCAGGTCTTCTATTTTGGTAGTTCAAATAGTAGGCATGTTCCCAAACATCCAATGCTAAAATCGGCGTGCCTGAACACCCTTCTCCCATCAAGGGATTATCTTGATTTGGTGTTGAACAAATCTCTAATTTCCCGTTGGTAACACACAACCACGCCCAGCCAGAACCAAAACGAGTAGTTGCAGCTTTCGCAAATTCTATCTGAAAGTTTTCAAAAGATCCAAAAGTGCCGTTTATAGCATCTGCCAATTCTCCAGAAGGCAAACCACCTCCGTTGGGCGACATACATTCCCAAAAAAGATTGTGATTCCAAAATCCACCTCCGTTATTTCTAACAGCTGGAATATCTTTGCAAACTTTAAGTATTTCTTCTATTGATTTCCCTTCTAAATCTGTCCCCACAACTGCATTATTTAAGTTTGTAGTGTATGCTTGATGGTGTTTTGAATGGTGGATTTCCATTGTTCGTGCATCAATATTTGGCTCTAAAGCATCATAAGAATAAGGTAATTGAGGTAGTTGAAAAGACATAGTTTTTTTTACAAAAGTATTAAAAAATAGGAGGAAGTATAAGTCTTAAGATTAAAAAAAATTAAATTTTCTTAAATAATAATATTAGGTAATAAAAATATGAATTTGTTAATATTATTTTTTCTATCTAAGTAATATTAATAGGTTCGTTTTCTATCTTTGAACATGCGCAATTTGATCGCCTTTCTGAGACGTTTTCGGGTGTTTTTATTTTTTTCTTTATTGCAACTATTTTCTCTTACTCTTTATGTTAATTACCTCGTCTTTCCTAGAAACCAATACTTAACAACTGCATCTTTAATTACAGGAAAATTGTTAGAGGCGGAAAATGATATAACAAAGCATTACAATTTATCAGCTAATAATTCAGCTCTTCAAAAAGAAAACATTAAACTTAGAAAAAAATTAAAAAGTAGTTTGTACAAAATTTCGGGGGAATTTATTCAAGTCTCTGACTCACTTTACCAACAACAATATTCATATATACCTGCTACGGTTATTAATTCAACAGTTAGTAAAAGGAATAATTATTTTACGCTAAATATTGGACGTAAACAGGGGGTTTTTAGAGGCCTAGGGGTTTTTTCTGATAAAGGAGTAGTTGGGGTTATTCATAATACAAGTGAGCATTATTCAGTTGTAAAAAGTGTATTAACAAAAGATATCAATATAGACGTTACCATTGAGCCAATTGGTCTTTTTGGTTTACTAAAATGGAACGGTCGTGATGCACGTCGTGGATCAATATCTGGAATATCAAATGATTTAAAAATTAAAAAATGGTCGAAAGTTCTAACAAAAGGAGGTTCTGGCATTTTTCCACGTGGCTTGGCAGTCGGAGTTGTAGAAAAAATAAAGCCAATAAATGGTGAGCCACTTTGGGATGTAGTTGTAAAATTTTCTGAGAATTTCAGAACTTTACAAAGAGTGTATATTGTAAAAAATTTGATGATCAAAGAACAAAAAGATTTAGAAAGTAAAATTCCAATAGATGATCAAAAGTAAATGGAAAGATAAATGAATAATATAACTAAACATATCATTCGCTTTTTATTACTTGTGATATTACAAGTTACGATTTTTAATCAGCTAGAGTTGGGTTTTGGAATTCATATTATGATTTTACCTCTTTTTGTTATGTTACTACCTTTTGAAATTGGTATTATTAGTATCCTATCTTTCGCTTTTTTAATCGGATTCATTACTGATATTTTTTCAAACACATATGGTTTGCATGCATCTTCATTGGTAATGTTGGCCTATTTTCGTCCCATAGTTTTTAAAAAATTTGCTCCCGCAGACGGATACGACCCTTTAAAAGAAGCAACATTCTTTGATATGGGAAATAGCTGGTTTTTTTATGTCTTTGGGAGTTTATTACTCATTCATCATTTTTGGTACTTTCTTATTGAGATTTTTAGAATTAATGAATTTTTCTTAATTCTGCAAAACACTATTTTTAGTTGTATTGTCTCTTTTTTGATGGCAATTGTTTTACAAATACTTATCATTAAAAGGGGGCAGAGAAAATGAATTTTGATGCTCGAAGGTATGTTGTTACATTTTTCATAATTCTTGTCGGAGTAGTATACTCAGTTAAAGTTTTTTATATGCAGATTATTGACGATTCATGGAAATTGAGAGCACAACAAATTGCTGAAAAAAGAAAAGAAATAACTCCGGCAAGAGCTGTTATTTTTGATAGAAATGGCAAAAAAATTGTTTCAAATAGAACGTATTTCAATTTAATGATGATAGAGAGTAATATAAAACATTTAGATACAACTGCATTTGCAACTTTAATTGGATGGACTGTTGAAGAGGTTAGAAATAGATTCAAGGAAATTGTGGAGGGCGAAGGAAAATATAAAAATCCAAATACAGGAAAACGAACTGCAAACTATCAAAAAATTCGTCCTTATCCATTTATCAAAGAACTTTCCCTAGAAGAAGTTTCTAAAATTGCACCACATCTTGAGAAATTTCCTGGATTTTATGAGGAGGTAACAAGTATGAGAAATTATCCATTTAAAGGAGGGGCAAATATTTTAGGCTATTTATCTGAAGTAAATAGAGATGAGGTAAATGCTGATTTTTTTTATACATCAGGAAATATTATTGGCCGTTCTGGAGTAGAGCGTTTTTATGAAAAGGACCTGAGAGGTAGAAAAGGAGTAAAGTATGTTGTAACCTCAGCACTAAATAATACAATAGAGTCTTATGCCAATGGAAAATACGATACCGTTGCCAAGCAGGCCGCCCCACTAAAATTAGGAATGGATATGCTTATTCAAACTTATGGAGAAGAATTATTACAAAACAAAAAAGGTTCAATTGTTGCAATTGAACCATCTAGTGGAGAGATTTTAGCAATGGTTTCCTCACCGTCTTTTGATCCAAACTTATTAGTAGGTAGAAGAAATATTCGCATGAATTATCCTAA
>SYKJ01000142.1 GCA_005798205.1 Bacteroidota bacterium
AAAGAAAAAGTTATTTCTTGTCAAGAAGGAGAAACAATATTAACACTAAAAGAACTAACTCCAGTTCGAATGATCAGGAATAAATTCTTTGAAAAAATTGATGCTGCTTACACTAAAAATGCTAGTGTTGAAGAATTAAACGAACTTCTAGGACGTGGAAGAGCAAAAAAAGGAATGTTTGAAGGTGATTTAGATGAAGGTGAATTAGAAGTAGGACAAATCTCAGGATCTATTAAAAAAATTATGCCAGCAAAAGAAATTGTTGAAGAAATTATAAATGAATTTAAAGGGGCATTAATCAATCAAAACAATTCAAAATTTAACTTTTAATGCTAAAATTTGAACGATTTCAACTTCCAAATGGATTGAAGGTGATTTTCCATAAAGATTCATCAACGCCAATGGCTGTCGTAAATATTTTATACGATGTTGGAGCAAGGGACGAATCAGAGAAACAAACAGGATTTGCTCATTTATTTGAGCATTTAATGTTTGGCGGCTCGATTAATATTCCCAATTTTGATACTGAATTACAAGTTGCAGGAGGTGAAAATAATGCATTTACAAGCAACGATATCACCAACTATTACGATGTTTTACCAGCGGCAAATCTCGATACTGCTCTTTGGTTGGAGAGTGATCGAATGCTGTCTCTAGCTTTTACAGATAAAAGTTTAGAAGTTCAACGCAGTGTTGTTATTGAAGAATTCAAACAACGTTATCTCAATCAACCTTATGGAGATGTTTGGTTACAACTTCGACCACTTGCTTATAAAAAACACCCCTACAAATGGGCAACTATTGGAAAAGAAATCAGTCACATTGAAAATGCCAAAATGGAAGATGTGCGCGCATTCTTTAAAAAGTATTACTGTCCCTCAAATGCAATACTCTGCATCGCAGGAAACTTTGAACTAGAATTTATAAGAGAACGTGTTAATTATTGGTTTTCAGATATAAAGTCAGAAAAAAAACCTCCGCGAATTATCCCCGCTGAGCCAAAACAAACTGAATTTCGAGTCTTAGAAATAGAGAGAAAAGTTCCAACTAATGCTTTTTATTATGCCTTCAAGATGTCAGAAAGAAAGAACCCTGATTACTACATTGCAGATATATTAAGTGATTCATTGAGTAGAGAGAAATCATCCTTATTGTACCTTAAATTAAAAAAAGAAAAACAACTTGTTTCCGAAATAAGCGCTTACATTACTGGCTCAATTGATGAAGGTTTATTCGTTGTTGCAGGAAAGTTAAATGATGGTGTAAATTTTCAAGATTTCGACTCATCACTTTGGGAAGTTTTGAAAGAAGTTTGCACAATTCCACTTGAAGTAAAAGAACTTAACTCTTTGAAAAATAAAATACAAACTTCTCGAGCATTTCAAGAACAGGGAATATTAAACCGTGCTATGAACTTGTGTTACTTCGAACTTTTAGGAGATGCTAATGGCGTGAATGAAGAACAATTTATCTACGAACAAATTAATAGCGAACACATTCAATCCTTCTCAAAGGAACTATTTAAAAAAACAAATTGTTCGCTTTTAAAAATTAAAGCTATTCAAGAATGATTGAGCGAAAAATTGCACCTGAAATAAAACAAATTGAAAAAATTAATTTTATTTCCCCTGATAAATTTTTACTGTCCGAGAACGCTTCTTTTTTTTGGATGAAAGAGGTGCCAAATGACACAGCTCGCCTAGATTTTACCTTTGATGCAGGAACTATCAGAGACTCAAACCTCATAAGTTCGTTAGTAGCAGGTTTGCTTTTTTCTGGAACAGCAAAAAAATCATCAACAGAGATTCACAATGAATTAGATTATTTGGGTGCTTTTTTTGATGTAGGCCTTAGCCACGAATCTGTTATGGTTTCATTCTATGCGCTCAACAAAAATATGTTAGCTGTATTTAAAATTTTTGAGGACGCTATTGAAAATGTTATTTTTCAACAAAATGAAATTGATGAATTAATCAGAGAACGAAAACAAAAATTACAAGTAAACCTTGAAAAAGTTGGATTTCTTGCTCAACGTGAATTTCAAAAAAATCTATTTACAGGAACAGATTATGCCAGACAAATTCAGTTGGAAGATTACGATGCTGCAAAAAGAACTGAAATTTTAGAATTTCACGATAAAAACTATAAAAAAGGACTGCGAAAAGTTGTGCTAGTTGGGAATTTAGACAAAAGTGATGTTAATTTAATTATTGAAAATTCTAAAAAATGGGCTCAAACAAATAGTCAAGTTTTTGAATCGAATTTTAAAAATAAAATTGGAGTTTCCACTATTGAAAAAAAAGATGCTGTTCAAAGCGCCATTAGAATTGGTAAAACTTTATTTAACAAAAATCATCAAGATTTCATTGGAATTTCGATTCTAAACACCATTCTAGGAGATTATTTTGGGAGTCGCTTAATGAAAAATATTCGCGAGGATAAAGGTTACACCTACGGCATTAGCAGTATGGAAGTAGAGTTAGCAAGAAGTGGCTATTTTCTTATTGGAACTGAAGTCGGAACAAATCAAAAAGACCTTGCAATAGCAGAAATAAAATACGAAATAGAGCGCTTGCAGAATGAATTGATACCGAATGTAGAATTAGATTTAGTAAGGAATTACCTCCTTGGTCAACTTCTCAAAGGTGCTGACGGACCTTATGCAATGAGTGATTTATTTTTATCTGTTGATGCCTATAATTTAGATTTCACATTTTACGACGAATACATTGATAAAATTCAAAACATTGAACCCAAAGAACTTCAAGAATTGGCTATTAAATACCTGAATTGGGACACGATGTCGATAGTGACTGCTGGATAGCAACTTAATACACATTTTCTCGTTATACTATTGACTTCAAAAATCCGTTATTTGAACATGCGAATAATTTTATTTCTCTTTGTTTTAATTTCATTTAAAAGTGTGGCGTCTCATGTAATGGGAGGAGAAATTACGTATAAATGTGTTGGTGGAAATTCATATGTTTTTGAACTTACATTTTACCGCGATTGCAACGGAGCTGATATTAATAATGTTTCTGAAGTTTTACGCGTTTGGAATCATCCTACGCTCACCTCAATTACACTTCCGTTCTTATCAAGAGAAGATATTTCTCCAACTTGTACACCTGTATCAGGGGGGCCAATCCCTTTACTCTGCGGAACAAATAGTAATGGTGGAAACGGAATCGGAGCGATTGAAAAAATTATTTATAGAAGTCTTCCAATAACTATTTTAGGGGTTCCACCAATTGAGGGCTGGGCTTTTACCTATGAAAACTTTTCAAGAAGCAACGCTTTAACGAATATCTCAGATCCTACAACATATGGAATAACTTTGACTGCAAAAATATATGCGATTCCAAATGTTGCTGCAAATGGATGTAGCGATTCTTCACCGCTTTTTCTACAAAAACCATCTTTTGTTCATTGTGCAAGCAGTCCCTATCAGTATAATCCAAATGCCATTGATTCCGATTTAGATTCGCTCTATTTCGATTTTGGAATTCCGTATAATAATTTTCCAACTGGTGTTTACAATCCTCCAATTAATCCGATTCCAGTTCCATTTGAAACAGGCTTTTCATATCTTAATCCAACACCAAATACAAATTTAAATGCAGCAAATATAGGAGCACAGATAAATCATGAGACTGGAGAATTAACATTTACAAGTTACAATGCTGGAAATTATATAGTTAAAATTATCGTGAAATCTTACAGGCAAGGGATTTTAATTTCAGAAGTAGAGAGAGAAATGCAATTGGTTGTATTTTCTTGTAACGCACTGAATTCAGAACCGATTATTGCTGCTCCATTTATTGGGAATTCTTTTGAGACAACGGTTTATGCCGGGGCTGCGATTTCATTTGATATTCTAGCGAACGACAATGGTTTATTACAAAATGGGAGCCCACAGACACTTTCTTTAAGCGCTACCGGACCGATGTTTGGAACTAACTTCACACAAAATATTGGTTGTGATATCAGTCCTTGTGCTACGCTTAACAATGGTCTTCCAATTTCAGGACAAGGAAGTGTCGTTGCAAATTTCAATTGGCAGACATCCTGCGATCACTTAACAAATTCTTATGGAATAGTTGCGGATCAAGTAAGCTATAATTTTGTATTTCGAGTTCAAGATGATTACTGTCAAGTGCCAAAGGTGAGCTACAAAACTGTTACTATAAATCTTTTAAATCAAGGAGTAATTGCAGCACCAAAAATAAATTGCATCCAAACGAACAACAATAATAGTTTAACTATTTTTTGGTCTCCTGTCGCTGATCCTTCT
The DNA here is from genome assembly GCA_005798205.1 of Bacteroidota bacterium. The sequence goes on from SYKJ01000142.1 coordinate 4,298, forward strand.
GGGTCATTTGTTTCCTACAAAATCTATTCTGTCCAAAACGGACTATTAGCAACCATCAATGACATAAATACTACACTTTTCACAACCGGAAATGTCAATATAGCACAAGATTTCTACATTGCTGTTCAATCGGGGTGCAATGGTAACATGTTAAAATACAGTGATACCATTTCAAATATTCATCTAGACTTAGTAAATCCAATCAACGGAACAGCTGTTTTACAATGGAATAAACCAAATGACACACAACTGCAAAATTTCAATGATTATTACTATCTATACAGGGAATTCCCAACAAGTTTTTTTACCTTCATGGATAGTGTTCCATACAATACTACATCCTATATAGATACAATTTATCGATGTGAGGAATTTATTCGATACAGAGTTAATTTACCAACTAGCAACTGTAATTTTACTTCGAACAGACCAGGTGATCTTTTTTCAGATGCCATTACCCCATCGATGCCAAGCATTTATTCTGTGAGTTTTGATACTTTAAGTTCCAATATAACAATAACTTGGGATGAAAATTCGCAAGAAGATACTTATGGATATGTTATTTATACGATTGATGCTAATGGTTATCCCCTAGAATTAGATACTGTATACGGAATATCAACAACAAGCTACTCCTATTTTCCTCCAGCTGGCGCAGGCCCCTACTCCTACTCTGTTGCTGCCTTTGATTCTTGTTTCACAAATGCAATTCCTGTAACATACCAAACTTCTGCAAAAAGCCCAATTCATACAAGTTTACTTTTAACAAGTAACGTTATTATGTGCGAAAATCAATCTAACTTAAGCTGGTCAGGATATATTGGAAATAACGTTGTTTCCTATCGAATTTGGGTAAATACAACAGGTTTCTGGGAACTCTTAGATACAACTTCAAGTAATTCTTTTTCTAGTGCAGTAATTTCTGGTGGAAATTATTGTTTCATAATTGAAGCTCTTTTGCAAAATGGTTATACCTCATTTTCAAATCAAAGCTGTTTTATCGTTCCACAACCTACATTGCCATCATACCATTATTTTAAATTAG
>SYKJ01000143.1 GCA_005798205.1 Bacteroidota bacterium
TTTAATGCGCAGGCACTTGTTCCTAATTCATCCATAACTCGATAAGCAAGGTCTAAATTTTTGAAAACTTTACGATCGGGTGCCTCGAATGTTAATTGAGGGTAATCTAAAAAGTTAAAGCGGGGAAAATTAGTTGGCAAGCGATTCGGATAACTCAAAGCATATTGAATTGGTAATTTCATATCTGGCAAACCCATTTGAGCTTTCATACTTCCATCTTGAAATTGTATCAAAGAATGGACTATTGATTGTGGGTGAACAATTACGTCAATTTGTTCTGGTTTTAAGTTAAAAAGCCATTTTGCTTCAATAACTTCTAAACCTTTGTTCATGAGAGAAGCTGAATCAATTGTAATTTTTGCTCCCATCGACCAATTTGGGTGTTTTAATGCTTGTTCGAGTGTAACATTTTTTAAGTCAGCAATAGAAAATCCTCGAAAAGGTCCGCCTGAAGCTGTTAAATATATTTTTTCTATTGGATTGTGAAATTCTCCAACCAAACATTGAAAAATGGCAGAATGCTCGGAATCTACTGGATAGATATTTACGCCTTTTTCTTTGGCTAATTTTGTAATAAATTCTCCGGCAACAACCAATGTTTCTTTATTTGCAAGAGCAATTGTTTTTCCTGCTTCTATAGCGTGAATTGTTGGTTTTAAACCTGCATAACCAACCAAAGCGGTGAGAACGGTATGCACTTCTTTTGACTCGACAACTTGGCACAGCGCTTCTTCGCCACAGTAAACATGTATATGTTCTCCCCAAAGTGCATCTTTTACTTTTTGATAGGATTTTTCATCACTTATTACAACTGAATTTGGATGGTATTTTTTTGCTTGTTCGATTAATAAATCAGCATTTTTTCCCGCAGTGATGACCTGTAAATCAAAATAATCTGGGTGGCTTTCAATAACTTCCAATGCTTGTGTTCCGATAGAACCAGTAGAGCCAAGAATCGCAATTCCTGTTTTAGTTAACATGGAACAAAATTAACAAATTGAAAACAAAGAGCTCTTGATAATTAAGTAAAGTTTTTTTAAAAATCATCTAAAGTATCGCGATAATTTCATCCCAAGCCCGTACACTGAATGTATTATTACTCCAAACTTTTTTAGGTTTATTATTTACTACTAAGATGAATGATGGAAAACTTCCTTGTATTGTTTGTTGTATTGGCAAGCTATTTTTTATTAAACTACAAGTGGCCATGCCTTTTAGCATTTTTGAAAATTTAATTGAATCTTGTTTTTCCCCATTAACGATTACGTATTCTACTTTTATTTTTTTTTCTTTTTCAAGCAGAATTTTCGTGGTTTTAACAGATTCAATACAATAAGGACAATCAGCTAACACAATAATTAGTAAATCCTTATCTTTTGGCAGATTTAATACCTCTTTAATTTCACGTCCCTCATTAGATAAGTCTCCCTCATAAATTGGATGAATAGCAAAGTAGATGCAAAAAGGCAATAATAAAAGGACAGATAAAATAAGAATTCGAAAAAGTAATTTTAAGGAAGCTATTTTCTTAAAAATCATCTTTACTAATAATAATCCAAGCAAAATCATTAAAACATATGGAATGAATTTACTCAGTGTAAAAGAAAATCCAATATTATTAAGTAACACCTCCATTTTTTAATTTTTAATTTTATAAAATTTTCACTCTACTGTTACACTTTTTGCTAGATTTCTAGGTTGATCTACGTTGCAACCGCGCATGACAGCAATGTGATACGATAGAAGTTGTAGTGGTATTGTTGCAAGAATAGGCACGAAAAAATCATCACTTTGTGGTATTTCAATAGTATAATCTACAGTATTTTTTAGTTGCTCGTCACCTTCCGTTACTATTGCAATAACTTGTCCTTTTCTTGCTTTTACTTCTTGAATATTAGATACTACTTTCTCGTATGAATTTCCTTTAGTTGCAATAACAAAAATCGGCATATTTTCATCTATTAACGCAATTGGTCCGTGTTTCATCTCGGCAGCTGGATATCCTTCAGCATGAATATATGAAATCTCCTTTAATTTCAAGGCACCTTCTAATGCTACTGGAAAAGAACTACCTCTTCCTAAATAAAGTGCATTTGAAACATTTTTATATTTTGAAGCTATTTTTTCAATATTTGGATTTGAACTTAGAACTTTTTGAACTTTTTCTGGTATCCCCTCTAATTCAGATATTAACTGATGAAACTTCGTTTTGCTGATGGTACCTTTTTTGTGACCAAGTGCAAGAGCAAGTATGCTCAGAATGGTAACTTGTGCTGTAAAAGCTTTTGTCGAGGCAACTCCAATTTCAGGACCAGCATGTGTATAGGAGCCAGCATCTGTAATTCTTGATATTGACGATCCAACAACATTACAAATACCTAAAATTGTTGCTCCTTTTGATTTGGCTAATTCAAGAGCAGCTAAAGTATCTGCCGTTTCTCCAGATTGTGATATGGCTATGACAATATCTTCTTCGTTAATAATTGGGTTTCGATAGCGAAATTCACTGGCATATTCTACTTCTACATTAATTCTTGCGATATCCTCAATTAAATATTCTCCAACAAGACCTGCATGCCAAGATGTTCCACAAGCCACAATGATTAAACGCTTTGCTTGAATCATTTTTTCTTCATAGTCTTTAAGTCCTCCCAATGAAACCCAACCTTCTTTGGAGTTTAATCTTCCGCGAAAACAATCGTAAATTGAACGAGGTTGTTCATGTATTTCTTTAAGCATAAAGTGTTCAAAGCCTTCTTTTTCCAATGCCTCTAGTTCCAGTTCTAATTTTTGAATGTACGGGGTTTTTACTTGGTCTTCAATACTGTAAAGTTTTAATCCTTCAACTCTATCAATGACTGCAATTTCTTCGTCTTCAAGATAGACAACATTTTTTGTGTATTCAACAATAGGAGTTGCATCTGAGGCGAGATAAAAATCACCACTTTCTCCAATTCCAACAACTAGCGGACTACTTTTTCTAGCGGCAACCAAGCGATTTGGATAGTCACTTGAAATGGCAACAATAGCATAAGCTCCAACAACATAATTCAATGCAATTCTTAACGCCTCTCCAAACCAAA
>SYKJ01000144.1 GCA_005798205.1 Bacteroidota bacterium
AATACCTCTTGCATCTTTACTGTCGTGATGAACTAATCCATACGACTTAAATGCCTTTTGTTTTTTATAAATAGCACGCACTACATCAGCGTTTTCAATCTCACAGAAACCTGCAACAAGCGGTTTGCCAGTTGTAATTAGTACCTCGCGTATATGACTTAATTTTTCTTCGTAGCGTTTTGAATTCCACTTGTTTTTTGACATTGGAAGAAATTCTGCATCGTCATTTTCCCCATCAATTGTGTCAAATAAGTTCTCCACATTGTAAAAAACGAGAGTGCTTGATTTTTGGGCTTCAAAGCTTAAATGAATTGCAATAAATAATGCTATTATAAAGTATTTTTTCATTTTCTAAATCCTCTGTTATTAATTAAAATTAAAAGAAAGAATATTAATTACCAACTTCCCCCTGATCCTCCTCCTCCAAAGCTACCACCACCAAAACCACCAAAACCACCTCCAGAGCTCCCTCTACCAAAGCCGCGACCAAAGCCACTGATTAGCCCTGCAGCCCCAATTGTAGTTCCACCTCCACCTTTTTTAATGAATAAAAATAGAAAGAATACAATTACTATCAAGCTAATTATTGTTGAGATGACTTTTCCACTTTTATTCTTTTCTGCATATTTTTTGTAGTTATACTCTCCTTTTGCGAGCTTGGAGAGAACTACAGTTGCCTGCTTAATACCTTTGAAATATTCTTGATTTTTGAAATTGGGTACAATTTCATTTTCTACGATCTCTTGTGTTGCTAAATCAGGAATAACAGACTCTAAACCTCTTCCAACGGCGATAAAAACTTCTCGCCTCCCATTTTTTTTAGTTGGTTTAATTAGTAGAACGATGCCATTATCCTCTTTTGCTTTTCCAATACCCCAATTTTCTCCTATTTCTGTTGCATATTCCCAAGGCTCAAGATTGTTTAAGTTGTCAACAACTATAATCGTAATTTCATTTGATGTTTCTTTTTCAAATTTTTTGAGGAAATCCTCTATCTCTGCTTCCTCATCGGTGCTTAAAATTTGTAATTCAGAAAAATTATTATAAAAGCGTGGAGGGGAAAGTGGTTTTGGAAATTGCCCAAAAAGTAGTAGGTTGGAAGCAAATGAAAGAAAAAAAACTAAAAATATCTTAATCATTTCCCAAACTTATTTCATTGCTTAACTCATTCTTATCATTTGATTTAGTTGGAAAAAATTCTGAAAGTTGTGTCCCTGCTTCATTGATTGCAGTGCAAATTCCGATTACAAACTCTTTGTTTTTAAACGACTTAATCATTGTAGTTTTAGTGCTTTCCCAAAAATCTTTGGGTACAAGTTTGTTAATTCCCTCATCTCCAATAATCGCTAATTTTTTATCTTCAAATGAAATATAAATTAACACACCGTTTCTTTCTTGTGTTTCATGCATTTTTAAGCTATGAAAGATTTCAACTGCACGATCTAAAGGATCTACAAGACATTTTTTATCAATGTGAATACGAATTTCTCCAGATGTTTTCTCTTCAGCAACTACTATTGCACTTTGGATTTGTAGCTTCGCTGTTTTTGACAACATTTTTTTAGAATTTGACTTCTGGAGCTTCTTCAGCACCAGCTTTAGCTGAAAATCCTTTCTTGCGAGGAAAAACTTCGCTATTTAAGAAGATTCCTGCAAATAAACCGCGAATATGCGTATTATAGGATTTAATAGCTTCGTTGAATAAATCACGCTCACGATTAATCCTATTTTCAGTCCCCTCTAATTGAATCTGAAAACCTTGAAAATTTTCTGTAGATTTTATCTGTGGATATGCTTCATAAGCTAGGTTGATTGCAGTATTAATTTTTTTACCCATTATTTCTAGGTCCTCAGGTGTTTTGGCTTCAACAATTCCTGCCCTCGCTTGAGTAACTTTCAGTAGAATTTCTTTTTCATTTGCAGCGGCACCTTTAACTGTTTCAATTAATCCCGGAATCAAATCTAACCTTCTTTGATAGGCCGATTGAACATTATTCCATTTTTCATCAACATTTTCTTGAAGTGAAACGGCTTTTGTATAAACTGAGTAGTAGCCAAGAAAACTAATTAGGATTATAGAACCAATTGCAATTAAAACGATGTAGATGGGTTTCATATTTTTATTACTTAGTTAAACAATTTTAGATTTTTAAAATTACTTATTCAAATTGATTCTGCGATCAAAAAGAAACTAATTTTAGAATTTTAGATTCGCTTTTTTCAGCGGTTTTAATTTCTACTAAGAAGCTTCCATTCCCAAAAGCTTGTAAATCGATGCCTTCATTTATTGTAATTAGCTTGTCTAGAATACATTTGCCTTGCATCGTAAAAACTTTTATCCATAGATCAGATTTCTGGTTTGCAAGTGAAAAAATACCATTATTGGGATTTGGAATTATCATGAGCGGACTTTCACTTTCTGCAACTTGCAATGACAAGGTGTTGTCTTCCGAAACTGTTACAATTTTATTTAATATCCAATTTGCTGGATCAATGTAAATTGTGGAGGACAAAGTGCCAAAATCTTCAATGTAAAATTGTTGCGCATTTGAATTAATGTTAAAACGAATTAGTGTATCATTTGTGCCTTGTCGTAGAAATC
>SYKJ01000145.1 GCA_005798205.1 Bacteroidota bacterium
AAGAGTAATTATTGATCTAAAGGGAAAGGTGTTGAAATTCAGTTCTAGCAACGAAAATATGTTCTCACAAAACAATACAAAGAGATTTGATGCGTTAAATGCATTAGTTTCTCTTGGATTTGATAAAAAATCTACTGAAAAAGTATTGGATAAGTTAGATACTGGAGAACAGACAGTTGAACAATTAATAAAAGACGCGCTGAGATTGCTCTAATAAAATGAGTTGGAAAAAAAATCAATTTAAATTTCGATTTAAATACCTAATCTTATTGGGTTTTATTTTCTCGCTATCTACTATTTTATTTGCTCAAAACCCCTTAAATCTTCCCTTTCCGATAAATAATCCATTAAATCCATTTGAAAATACACCTCAAAGTTTTGATTTAGGAGACCCCTCGTCTTTGAATCAAAGCATTGTTTTCGACCCTGAAACAGGCACCTATATCTTCAGTGAGACAATTGGCAAAGGACTTTTATATCGAAATCCTTCTATGTTAACATTACAGGAATATCTAGAGTACGAAGAACGTAAGCTAATGACTCAAGACTGGCAAGAAATAATTGAAGAAGAAACGGTTGAAAATAGAACGTTTGAATTGCCAATAAAGATTAAAAGTAAAGTCTTTGAGAATTTTTTTGGATCTGATGAAATAAAAATAATTCCTGGTGGAAATTTAGAATTATCATTGGGGCTTAGTTCTTCTCGTGTTGACAATCCAATGTTACCGCTTCGGCAGCGAAGAATTGCGCGGTTTGACTTTAATCAAAATATCAATTTAGATATCACTGGACAAATTGGAACGAAACTCAAATTAAATACAAAGTACAATACTGGAGCTAGTTTTGATTTTGAAAATATCTCAAAAATTGAACATACTGGAACGGAAGATCAGATTCTTCAAAAAATTGCTTTAGGAAATGTTTCTCTCAATTTACCAACGACTTTAATTCAAGGATCTCAAACTTTATTTGGTGCTTCCACGCAATTAAAATTTGGAAGAGCTACAATTGATTTAATTGCTGCATCTTCAAAAGGTAAAAGAACAGAAATTAATGTTGCAGGAAAAGCACAAACCCAAGAAATCAATCTAACTGCTGATAACTACGATGCGAATAAACATTATTTTTTAAATCTCTACTACCATCAAAATTACGATGCTGCTCTCTCAACCCTGCCAGTAGTGAGTTCAACTACTTTTATCACTCGAATAGAAGTTTGGATTACTAATCGTACGAGTGTAACCGAAAACACACGAAATATTCTCGCTTTTTCAGATTTAGGAGAGGCTAAACTAGAAAATTGTGAGGGAAACCCTGATAATTTTCCTACAACTATTCAACCTGATAACGAAGCAAATTCGCTTTATAATTGGGCGGCTTCTCAACCCTTAATTCGTGGATTTTTAAATTCTGTTCAAGTTTTATCAAATCAAGTTACTGCTCCTGGGCCATTCAGTCCAGCAATTCATTATGAAAAAGTTGAAAATGCAAGAAAGCTAAGTGAAACTGAATTTACATACAACGCACTTTTAGGATACATTTCACTCAACACAAATTTGAATAACGATGAAGTACTTGCAGTAGCTTATGAGTACACTTACCAAGGTGAAACATTTCAAGTTGGTGAATTTTCCACAGACGGATCAAATGGTCAAGAGGCCTTAATTCTAAAACTACTTAAACCAACAATAACAAATCCTAAGAATAAAATTTGGGATTTGATGATGAAAAATGTTTACTCTATTCAATCAGCTCAAGTAGATCAAACAGGATTTAGATTGGATATTCTATATAACAATCCCGAAACATCTGTTTTAGTTCCTTTTTTTCCTATGAGCGGTGTTGACGATGTGCAGCTCGTTACCTTACTTGAAATGGATAAGATAAATCAAAATAATCAGCCTTTTTCAGATGGTGTATTTGATTTTACTCCCTTTAACCAAGTTGGAAACAAAATGGAAAATGGAGGGACAATCAATAAAAAATCAGGAAGAATATTTTTCTCAACCGTAGAACCATTTGGAAAAACATTAAAAACGAAACTCCAAAATGTTGGAATAGCTCAAACTATTATAGATAAAGTTGTTTTTTCTGAGCTTTATGACTCCACAAAAACTGCAGCGCAACAAATACCAAGTAAAAACCGCTTTGTATTTAAAGGCCAATGCCAATCCTCGATAAGTTCAGATATTCCATTAAATGCGCTGAATGTGCCGCCAGGTTCTGTAACTGTTACAGCAGGTGGAATAAGTTTAATTGAAGGAGTAGATTATTCTGTAGATTACAATTTAGGAAGGGTAAAGATTTTAAATTCTGGAATTTTAGAATCAAATACGCCAATAAAAGTTTCGCTGGAAAGCAATTCTGTTTTTGGTTTTCAAGCTCGCTCAATGATCGGTGGACATTATCAATATCGCTTCAGTGAAAAGTTTAAAATTGGGGGAACATGGGTAAGAATGTTAGAGCGTCCTGTTACACAAAAAGTTGATTTTGGGAGTGAGCCATTTAAGAATAACATAATTGGAGCAGATTTTGCACTCAGAATCAATGTGCCCTTTTTAACAAAAATAGTTGACTTACTCCCTGTAATTTCAACAAATCAAATGTCTACTTTCTCATTTACTGGAGAAGTTGCACATTTAATTCCTGGTCAACCAAGAGCGATAAATGCCTCAGGAACTTCGTACATTGACGATTTTGAAGCGGCACAAAGCGTTATTGATTTAAAATCGATTTCATCTTGGTATTTAGCTTCTATTCCACAAGGGCAACCTACTCTATTTCCTGAAGCAAACAATAAAAACCTATCTGCCGGATTCAAAAGATCAAAAGTCGCTTGGTACATGATTGATCCTGTTTTTTACCAAAGCAATTCACTCACTCCTGATCATATTAAGCAAGATCCAGAAATGCTTTATGATAGTAGAATGCGTTTAGTCAATCAGACAGATATTTTTCCAAACCTACAACAACAATATGGGTCTATACCAAATCTATCGGTTTTAGATCTTGCTTATTATCCTTCTGAAAGAGGAATGTACAATTACGATACTACGGCAGCTGTAAACCCGGATGGAACTTTTACAAATCCTGAAAATCGTTGGGGAGGAATTATGCGTTCCTTGTCAACTAATGATTTTGAGCAAACAAATATCGAATTTATACAGTTTTGGGTCCTTGATCCTTTCAACGAAGATGCAGAAAATGCTAATCCAAACAGCTCACATTCGGGTGGTGAACTCTATTTTAACTTAGGTAATATTTCTGAAGATATTCTGCCCGACTCAAGAAAGAGTTATGAAAATGGATTGCCCGCACTATCGTCTTCCTCAATAGAAAATATTGACACAACTGTTTGGGCGAGAATTTCATCTCAACAAGCAGTAGTAAATGCATTTGATAACGACGAGGAAGCAAGAGCAAATCAAGATGTTGGATTGGATGGTTGGAAAAATCAAGATGAAAATTCTGCCTACTCCAATTTTGTAAGTTGGGTTCAAAATAATCCCAATTTAACACCTGAAACTAAAGCAAAAATCTTAAGCGACCCATCACAAGATGATTACAATTATTACCTAGATGATGATTTTGATGGTCAGCAACTTGATATTTTAAGACGCTATAAAAGTTATAATGGAATGGAGGGAAACTCACCAACAACAAGTTTTTCAGACAATTTAAATGGCGAGGGATATCCAACACAAGCTACCAACAGACCTGATATTGAAGATATTAATACCGATAATAATTTGACTGAAACTGAAAATTATTTTCAGTACAAAGTAAATCTTCGGCCAAATGAAATGCAGGTAGGAAGCAATTTCATTACCAATGTTCAAATTTATCAAAATGGAACTAAAACAGAAAAATGGTATCAGTTTAAGGTTCCCATTGTAAATTATGAAAAACGCGTAAATGGCATTCAAGATTTTAGATCAATACGCTTCATGCGAATGTTTTTAAAGAATTTTGATGAGGAAGTGGTTTTGCGTTTTGCCAAACTTGAACTTATTCGTGGTGAGTGGAGAAGATTCAATCAAGATCTTACGCAACCAGGACTCAGTGTTCAAACTGATCCAAATCTTACAACCTTCAATATTGGAGCTGTAAATGTGGAAGAAAATGACCAACGATATCCTGTTAAATACGAAGTTCCGCCAGGAATTACGAGGGAAATTGATCCATCACAAGTTTATGAGCGACAAATGAACGAGCAATCGTTGATGCTTGAAGTTTGTAATTTACAAGATGGTGATGCGCGAGCCGCATACAGAAACGTACAATTTGATGTTCGAACCTACAAGAAATTAAAAATGTTTGTTCATGCTGAAGAAGTCAAGCCAAATACGCTAAATAATCAAGAGTTGACCTTATTTGTGCGCCTGGGAACTGATTTTGTTGAAAATTATTATGAATACGAAATGCCAATGGATGTCACAGATTGGGGTGTAACAAGTCCGGATGCAATTTGGCCAGAAAATAACAATGTTGAAATTGTTTTTGATGATTTACTGAACTTAAAAAAAGAAAGGAATTCAAAAATTGAGCAAGGAGCAAATGGTGTTTCCTATATAAATGAATTCAGCGAAGTTGATCCTGCCAATTCACAAAGAAGAATTAAAGTAAAAGGAAGTCCAAATCTACAAGGTCTAAAAACGATTATGATTGGTGTAAGAAATCCACTTCAAAACGATCCTAACAATAGTTGGAAGCCCGATAATGGAGATCCAGAATGCGCAATAGTGTGGGTCAACGAGTTGCGCTTAACAGACTTTGTAAGTGAAGGAGGTTCGGCAGCAATTGGTCAAATGCAAGTTCAATTAGCAGATTTTGGAACTATTTCAGCATCTGGAAATTATTCTGGAATAAATTGGGGAAGCGTTGAAAGCCGAGTTCAAGAAAGACAAAGAAATGAGAAAATCGGTGTTGATATAAATTCAACTTTACAACTAGGGCAATTTTTTGGAAAACAAGCAAGGTTGTCACTTCCATTTTTTTATGGTTATTCTTTGGGGCTTGTTAATCCAGAATATGATCCTTTCAATCCTGATGTGAAATTGCAAGATTACGATGCCGCAACACGAAAAGAGCGCGCAAAGCTTGGACAAGACTTTAACGAACGCAAATCATTCAATTTTACAAATGTTCGTAAAGAAATGAAGGCTGGTGCGAAACCTAACTTTTTTAGAATCTCTAATTTCTCTACCACTTACGCATTTTCTGAAAATTTAAAACGAGACTTCAATACCAATTATGATAATACAAAAACATGGAGTGGATCTCTGAATTACAATTATACTTTTTCAGGAAAAGCAATAGAACCATTCAAAAAATGGAAAGCTGTTGAAAAAAATAAATATTTAACCCTAGTAAAAGAATTCAAT
>SYKJ01000146.1 GCA_005798205.1 Bacteroidota bacterium
ATACACATTTAATTCTCGAATTCTTCTTGCGATTAATTGTGTGTATTGAGAACCGAAATCCAAAATTAAAATCATTTCATGCATACCACAAAGATAATTTTAATTCGCATGCTTAATTTATCAAACCAATAGATTTATGTTAAAATATGTTAAAAAATACCTTTCATTGAGTAAACCAAGATAAAAAAAACTATTAAAATGATTAACTTTGAAGATTATTAAAAATTAGCATTAATGATTGGGGAAATTTTAAAAAAGATTTTTGGAGACAAAAATGCAAAAGATAAAAAAATTTATTGGCCATTTGTGGAGCAAGCAATTGTTTTTGAAGCTGAAATAAAAGGTCTTAATGATGATGAATTACGAGCAAAAACAAATGTTTTTAAAGAAATAATACAAAGCGATAAAACAATCCTTGAGACTGAAATTGAAAAATTACGGGAAAAAGCAGATGATCCTGAAACACCCATAGAACTTAAAGAGGATTTGTTTGAAAAAATTGATAAACTCGAAAAAGAAATTGATGAGCAAATTGAATTAAGTCTACTCAATATTCTACCTGAAGCCTTTGCTGTAATAAAAGAAACAGCATTTAGATGGGCAAATAATGGCGAACTTACTGTCTCAGCAACTGATTATGATCGGGAATTAGCCGTGAAAAAAGATGGAATTACTATTTCTGGCGATAAGGCCATTTGGCACAATGAATGGTCAGCTGCCGGCACAAAAATCACTTGGAATATGGTACATTATGATGTACAATTAATGGGCGGTGCGGCGCTTCACAAGGGTAATATTTCAGAAATGCAAACTGGTGAGGGAAAAACACTTGTTGCAACCTTGCCGGTTTACCTAAATGCACTAGCAGGTAAAGGAGTTCACATTGTAACAGTCAATGATTACTTAGCAAAAAGAGATTCCGAGTGGATGGGACCCATTTATCAATTTCATGGCTTAACTGTTGATTGCATCGATAAACATCAACCTAATTCAAAAGCGAGAAGAAATGCTTATGCCGCTGATATTACCTTTGGGACGAATAACGAATTTGGTTTTGATTATTTAAGAGATAACATGGCTGGTCATATTGATGATTTAGTTCAAAGAAAACACCATTATGCTATAGTTGATGAGGTCGATTCAGTTTTAATTGATGATGCTAGAACTCCCCTTATAATTTCTGGTCCAACACCAAAAGGAGATGAGCATGAATTCCATGAACTAAAACCTCGAATTGAAAAAGTTGTGGCCGCTCAAAAACAATTTGTACAACAATGCCTAATTGAAGCTAAAAAGTTAAGCACTGTTATTAATACTCCGCCTGAAGATAAGAATGAAGCAAAAAAAATGTTGGAGGAAGGTGGAATTGCATTGTTGCGAGCCCACCGAGGCTTGCCAAAAAACAGAGCACTCATTAAATTCTTATCGGAACCTGGAATTCGAGTTCACTTGCAAAAAACCGAGAATTTTTACATGCAAGAACAGGGTAAACAAATGAAAAAAATCGATAAGGAGTTGTTTTTTGTTATTGATGAAAAAAATAATACAATCGAACTAACAGATCAAGGAATAGACCTTGTTTCTGGGTCAGAAGATAGAAATTTCTTTATAATGCCTGATATCGGTGCTGAAATTGCGAAAATTCAAAAACAAGACTTAAGTAAAGAACAACACCTCGAAGTAAAAGATAATTTAGTGCGTGAATATTCTGTCAAATCTGAGCGGATTCATTCTGTAAGTCAACTACTAAAAGCTTACACGCTTTTTGAAAAAGAAGTGGAGTACGTTATCCTTGATGGAAAAGTTAAAATTGTAGATGAATCGACAGGTCGAATTCTAGAAGGAAGAAGGTACTCTGATGGTCTTCATCAAGCAATCGAAGCGAAAGAAAATGTAAAAGTTGAAGCGGCAACACAAACCTATGCAACTGTTACACTGCAAAATTATTTTAGAATGTACCACAAACTTGCTGGAATGACAGGAACAGCAGAAACTGAAGCAAAAGAATTCTGGGATATTTATAAATTAGATGTTGTCGTTGTTCCTCCAAATCGACCAGTAACTAGAAAAGATCAAGACGATTATGTCTACAAAACTGCTCGTGAAAAATACAATGCAGTAATTGAAGAAATTGAGGTGCTTGTTGCCGCAGGAAGACCTGTTCTTGTTGGAACAACAACAGTTGAAATTTCAGAACTAGTGAGTAGAATGCTTCAGATGAAAAAAATTCAACACCAAGTTCTCAATGCGAAATACCACCAAAAAGAAGCCGAAATTGTTGCTAATGCTGGATTACCTGGAGCTGTTACTATTGCAACAAACATGGCAGGTCGAGGAACCGACATTAAACTTGGAGGCGGCGTTAAAGAAGCCGGTGGATTAGCAATAATTGGAACTGAACGACACGACTCAAGAAGAGTTGACAGACAATTAAGAGGACGATCAGGTCGGCAGGGCGATCCAGGTTCATCGCGCTTTTTTGTGTCCTTAGAAGACGATCTAATGCGGAAATTTGGCTCAGAAAGAATTGCAAAATTAATGGATAGAATGGGCTTAAAAGAAGGTGAAGTAATTTCACATGGGATGGTTTCGTCATCCATTGAAAGAGC
>SYKJ01000147.1 GCA_005798205.1 Bacteroidota bacterium
ACAGCGGCAACATCCAACAACGAACTAACCACAAATTACAATGTTCGTGGGGGAAATTATGATGAAAATTTAGTGTATGTCAACGGTTTTCAAGTTTTTAGACCATTTCTAACTCGGAGCGGTCAACAGGAAGGAATGAGTTTTGTTCACTCAGCATTAGTTGAAGATATTCGTTTTTCCGCAGGTGGTTTTGATGCTCAGTATGGCGATCGATTGAGTTCAGTGCTAGATATCACTTACAAAAATCCTGAAAAATTTAAAACTTCTGGCTTATTATCACTTTTAGGTGTAGAATCTCATGTTGAACAAGAAGTAAACCATCGATTTAATTACTTAGTAGGTGCAAGATACCGTTCAAATGGATATTTATTAAACTCTCTCCCTACAAAAGGTGCTTACAATCCCGTTTTTATGGATGCCCAATTTCTTGGCAAATTTAATATAACAGAAAATCTTACATTATCTCTTTTAGGTCATTATTCCTCCAATAATTTTCGTTTTACTCCACAAACATCCGAAACAGATTTTGGAACGGCAAACGAGGCGTATTCATTTCGAATTTATTTTGATGGGCAAGAACAAACACGATTTCAAACAGTGATGGCTGGAGCAGCACTAAAATGGCAAGCGAGTGCAAAAACAAAACTAGATTTCTACACTTCCATCTTCAATTCTGATGAAAGAGAATACTTTGATATTCAAGGGCAATATTACATCAATCTGTTGGAAACAGATCCATCACAAGAAGCTTATGGAGATTCAATAGCAGTATTGGGAATCGGTACATTTTTAAACCATGCAAGAAACAGATTAAATGCCAATATTTTGAGTGTTTACCATACTGGAGAACACCAAATCTTTTCTGGATATACCAATAACGAGCGTTCGAGATATAGAAATCAGGTTCTTAAATGGGGTTCGCAAATTCAAAAAGATATTTTTAACGATGTTCTAAGCGAGTGGAAAATGGTTGACTCCGCAGGATACAGTTTACCTCAAACAAATCAAAGTCAACTTGAATTATTTGAAACAATCAAAGGGAAATTACAACTTCAAACATTTAGAATTACTGGATTCGCACAATTGAATACAAGTTGGTCAACGATAAAGCGGAATCACCTTGTTGAAATCAGTAAAAAAATTAAAATTAAGGGCGAAAAAGAAAAAATAGTTTTTTCAGAAATGATGCGAGAATCAACTAGTAAATTTGCCTTAGCAATTGGTCTGAGATCAGGATATACTAGTATCAATCAAGAATTGTTTTTTACACCGCGAATTTCTTGCACCTTTTTTCCAAATGCTTATTTAGTAAAAGACCAAAAAATTGCAAAAAGAAATATAAGTTTTCGTTTCGCATCAGGGCTCTATTATCAACCACCTTTTTACAGAGAATTTAGAACTTTTGATGGCAACTTAAACTTAAATGTAAAATCGCAAAAATCCTTGCATCTTGTCGCCGGAACAGATATTTTCTTCAATATGTGGGGAAGAGAGGTGCCCTTTAAATTAACCTCCGAGATTTTCTACAAATACCTCTGGGATGTCAATCCTTATGAAATAGACAATGTTCGGACACGCTATTTTGCTGAAAATAATGCTGTTGCTTACGCATATGGAATTGATGCTAACATACATGGTGAATTTGTCAAAGGAATAGAAAGTTTCTTTAAGTTTGGGCTTCTTTCCACAAAAGAGGATATTAATGCCGATGAGTACAACGAATATTACAATGCTGCAGGAGAAAGAATTATTTTTGGATACAGTGAGGATCAAGTTGTGGTAGATAGTGCAACAATTTATCCAGGTTTTGTCCCAAGGCCTACAGATCAGTTTTTTACTTTCGGAACTTTAGTTCAAGATCAAATGCCTGGACTTGAAAGTTTTAGCGTTCAGATGGGCTTGCAATTTGGCTCGCGACTTCCATATGGACCACCTGACCATTCTCGCTACAAAGATACCTTGAGAATGAAGTCCTATTTTAGAGTAGATCTTGGATTATCTTATGCTTTAATCAATAAAAATTCAGCCAAGAAAACATTTTGGAATAAGAATTTTTCTGAAGCAGAAATATCCTTTGAAGTTTTCAATCTTCTAGGAATCAATAACGTTCTCTCAAAACAATGGATACAAGATGTCGAGGGAAAATACTACTCAATTCCCAATTACTTGACTTCTAGAAGATTTAACTTAAAGTTTATTTTGCGACTTTAATAAGCTGGCGTAAATAAAAATTTATTTGGAGAAACCAAATTGGTTTTTACGGCATACATAACTATTCCAGCAGTATTTTTTACACCTAATTTTGCCATTATATTTTTCCGGTGGGTCGTAATTGTATGTTTACTTAAAAATAGTTGTATTGCTATTTGTTCATTCGTTAAACCCTCAGCAATTAAGGCAATTATTTCATTTTCTCTCTCTGAAACGATAACTGCCTCACAAGAAAAAGATTCAAAATCCAAGTCATTTACATCGATGTTAGCACGTTGAATACTTTCGAGTATTTGTCCGCAAAAAAACTTATTTCCGTTACCAGTCTCTTTGACGGCCATTAAAATTTCAGCTAAATCACAATCTTTTTTAACGTAACTTGTTATGCCAGAGCGTAGCGCGTCAACGAGTGTTTGTGCACTTTGCTCAGGTGTAACGGCAATGAACCTAATTTTTTTATTTAAACTCAAAACTTTAGGTATTACTGAAATATCAAAACCTTTTGATGTGTAATCGATGAGAACCAAAGTGGTTTCAAATGTTTTGATTTGAGAGAGTAACTCTTCTGCATTTTTGGCTTCACTCACAATTAATATATTATCATCAACAGATAAAACCGTTCTTAAACCAATTCTAATTATATCGTTACTATCAGCAAGAATTAAATTCATCTTATTTAGAATAATTATAAATAATACAAAAGTAGTATTCAAATCTAAACTAATAACAATTTAGTTTAAAAATAAGTTTAGAATTAGTAAAAAGAAAAAGCTAGCAAATCAAAATGATATAAAATACTACTGCTATTTTTACATTTGTAAAAAGAAAACAAGAATGGATACAATTATTGGCGAAGACATTAGAGATGCAATAAAATTCTTGAAATTGGGAGAGGTAATTGGCATCCCAACTGAAACTGTTTATGGGTTAGCAGGAAATGCATGCGATATTTCTGCTATAAAAAAAATATATTCTGCTAAAAATAGACCAAATACGAATCCACTTATCCTTCATTTTGCATCTGTTCAACAAATTCAACCTTTCGTTGAGGACTTTCCTGAAAACTTATTAAAACTGACACAAAAATTTTGGCCTGGCCCCTTGACAATTCTTCTTAGAAAAAGCAATCTTGTGCCCAATGAAATTACTGCAAACCAAGATTTTGTGGCTGTAAGAATTCCAAATCATGTTTTATTGCTCTCTATTCTCAGTCAATTGGATTTTCCTCTTGCAGCTCCTAGCGCAAATACTTATGGATTGGTCAGTCCTACATCGGCCAAACACGTGATGCAAGACTTAAAAGGAAAAATCCCCTTTATTTTAGATGGTGGAACCTGTAAAAACGGTTTAGAATCGACAATTATTGGTCTGCAAGAACAAAAAGTTGTTGTTTACCGCTTAGGAGCAATTTCACTTGAAGAATTAGAGACTGAATTAGGTTATGTTCCAACAATAATTAAAAATATAAATAAAAAACCATTAACAAGTGGCATGGATGAACATCACTATGCACCCAAAACACCACTGCATTTCTACGAGAAAAAATTGGTGAATGAAGCAACACAAAATACAGGATTTATATTTTTTCAAGAGGAGCACCAAGAGATTTCAGACAAAAATAAAATTATTTTAAGTAAATCTGGAAGCCTGAATGAAGCTGCTAGTAAACTTTACGCATCTCTTATTGAAATGGACACAAGGAATTTTAATGCTATTTATATTGAACGATTGCCAGACGAAGGTCTTGGAAAAACAATGAACGATCGATTAAATAGAGCAACACTAAAGTTTAGAAAATAAAAAAGCCTCTTAAAAAAGAGGCCATAAACTATGAAAAACTTAAACTTTATTTTAAATGACGACCGTGGCGGTTTTTAAACTTATCAATTCTACCAGCTGTATCAACAAATTGAGCGATACCAGTAAAAAATGGATGAGATTTATGAGAAATATCTAATTTTATTAATGGGTACTCATTTCCATCTTCCCACTTTATTGTTTCTCTTGATTCAGAGCAAGATGGACATACAAAAGCATAGTCATTCGACATATCTTTGAAAACAACTAATCTGTAGTCACTTGGATGGATTTCTTTTTTCATTTTAAAAAACAATTATTAACAAAAATGGATTGCAAATTTACTTAAAAGTTTTTGAACTGCAAGAAAATTTTAGTTAAAATCATAAAAAATAAATTATTTGAACATTTGATAGGTGATAAAATTTAGTAAATAAGAACTTTATAGCGAGGCTAATTCTTTAATTTTAAAAGTTGAAAGCAGTTCAATGAAATTAGCAAAACCACACACACTTTTAGAAATTAGCAGTCTGCTCACTTGTGAATTTATTGGTGATCCAAATCATCTTATTTTGGGTATAAATGAAATTCATATGGTGGAAGAGGGTGATCTTGTTTTTGTTGACCATCCAAAATATTACGATAAAGATCTAGGTTCTGCCGCAACGACAATTATTATTGATAAAATCGTTCCTTGTCCAAAGGGTAAAGCACTTTTGATAATGGAAAATCCCTTTGATGGCTTTAATTTTCTAACAAAACATTTTAGACCAATTGAGGATCCGAAAGAGGAAAATAATGCATTTATTCATCCAAGCGCTATTATCTACCCAAATGTATTCATCGGAAATAACGTTCGTATCGGAAAAAATGCTCGAATATACTCTGGAGTTTCCTTGATGGATAACACTGAAGTTGGGAATAATGTGATTATTGGCTCAAATACCGTAATTGGTCACAATGCTTTTTACTACAAAAAAAAAACCGATGCTTACGAGCGAATGCACACTTGTGGTTCTGTTCATATTTCAGATGATGTAGAGATTGGAGCACTTTGCACAATTGATGCAGGAGTTACCGGAGTAACTTCTATTGGAAAAGGGACAAAAATTGATAACCAAGTGCATGTAGGGCACGACACTAAAATTGGAGAAAATTGCCTTTTGGCTGCAGGAGTAGGAATAGCCGGCTGTGTTCATGTTAAAAATAAGGTAATACTGTGGGGACAAGTTGGGTGTGCAAGTGATGTAGTTATAGGAGAAGGGGCTATTGTCCTTGCACAATCTGGAATTTCAAAAAGCATTGAAGACGGTAAAACATACTTCGGATCGCCATGTGGCGAAGTAAAAGAAAAATTCAAAGAACTAGCAGCCTTAAGACAACTGCCAAAATTCATTAATAAATTCTGATATGTTATTTGTCAAGAATACTGACATTCTTTATCAAATGGAGCAAAAGGATACAAAACTTCAATCCTTGTTAGAAATAACAAATGCTATAAATTCCAATCCACCAATTGAACAGTTATTGAATCTATTTTCTTTTATCCTCAAAGAACAATTAGGATTTAAAAAAATTATGTTTTTACACCATCAAGAAGAATGGAATTGTTTAGTGAAAATTGGTATAAAGGGGAAAATAGAGCTCTCAGAAATTAAACATGATTTTGAAAGATTTAAAGAGATTACACTCGTCGAATCTTCTACCCATACATTGATAAAAGAATTTCAAGTTGTTATTCCTGTTTTTCATTTGAACGAACCCCTAGCCTATTTACTAATTTCAACTAAGTTATTATCAAATGAATTAGAACCAAGCTATTTTTCTTTTACCCAAACACTTACAAATATTATTGCAGTAGCTATTGAGAATCGTCGCTTGGTGAAACAAAATATCATAAAAGAAAGGATTTCTAAAGATCTAGAGCTAGCCTCTGAAATGCAAAAATTACTATTTCCGTCAGAATTACCATCTAATCGAAAAATGGATTTATCTGCAAAGTACATTCCCAGACACGCAATTGGAGGAGATTACTACGACTTTATTGCGCTAGGAGATGAAGAGTACATTATTTGTATCGGTGACGTTTCAGGGAAAGGAATAAGTGCTGCTTTATTGATGGCGAATTTTCAAGCAACAATTCGAACACTTTTTAAATACCAACGCTTTGAATTGACTTTTTTAATGGAAGAACTTAATAAAAAAGTGATGAGAAGTACGGAAGGGGAAAAATTTATAACTTTTTTTATTGCTCACTACAATGCCCACACTCGAAAAATGAAATATGTAAATGCTGGTCATAATCATCCATTTCTTCTTCATGGCAAGAAAATAGTAAGCTTAAACTCAGGATGTATTGGACTTGGAATGCTCGATGAATTACCCTATGTAAATGTTGGAAAATTGACCTTGAGTCCAAATACCACCTTTGTTCTATACACAGATGGTGTTGTAGAATTAGAAAATTCTGAGGGAGAACATTTTGGAGTAACTCGACTTATAGAAAATGTAAAGTCCTATTCTGCATTGAAAATGGAAGACATGAACAATGTTCTTTTTTCAAAACTAGACGATTGGAAAGGAGAATTAAATTTTGTTGACGATACTGCGATATTCAGCTGTAAATTTTTCTAGTCTATTTTTTTGGTTTTGACAATTTCACGCTTAAAGAAAAAACATGGGTGTAATAATTTGCTTCAGAGGCACCTAAGCGAGTAAATGCGTAATCTAAATTAAACCCTTTAAAGCCAACTCCAAGACCGATATTTGGTTGAACGCCCCAATAAGAAGTACTATCTATATTTGAGAATTTTTGAATATTAGAAAGTCCACCGCGAACTGTAACTAGTGATTTATACCCAACGAAAATTCCAAAATGAGGATCAAGTGAAATAGCATTTGATTGAATTAAAGTATTTCTTCTTCCGTCACTTGTCATATCAATGTCAATTTCACCTCCAATATTTATTCCTTTTTTTCCTAAATCAAATTTACATGCACTTGCGAAGATAAAACGTGGAAGTGTTAATTCAATACCATCTTTAGGTAAAGAATTTCCTGTACTCAAGAAAACGTCTGTTGTTTCTTGATTTATATCAAAAACCCAAGCATTAAAAGTTGTTGTTACATCTCTTGCCATCAGTCCAAAACGCCAATTTTTCGGAGCTTGATACTGCAAGCCAGCATCTAAGCCAAAACCCCAAGATCTTGCAAAATCTCCAATATTGCGGTAAATAACCTTCGCTGTTCCCCCAACACTTAGGCCAGGAAAATTTAATTTTTTAGCATAGGAAAATAAAAAAGCGTAGTCGCCTGCAGAAAAATTAGTGACATTATTGTAATTAATAACACCATTATTATCTATCAATTGAGTAGTGTTTGGAATATCGTCCACACCAAATCGAATGACTGCAAATCCAATTGTACTTTTTGAATTTATCGAATGTGCAAGACCCAAATAGTCGTACTTGGCAATACCTGCAAAGTATTCCGAATGCATAAATGAAACATCCAACCATTTATTAACGTTGCTTAAGCCAGCAGGATTCCAATAAATTGAATTTACATCATTTGTAGATGCAGCTACTGCGTTTCCCATTCCAAGTGATGAAGCACCCACACCCAAAGAAAGAAATTCATTTGAGTATTTAGGCGCAGAAATTTGAGAAAATAACTCTAATGAAAATAGTAAAGAAAAAAAGAATCCAAAAAAAATACGCATAGAAAGTTTTTACAATTAATAACATTTACTTTACTAAAAAATTGTGTTATTTGCAGAACAAAATAATAATTCTAAGTAGTAAAGGTATGTATTCAAATAACAATCAAATGATTCTTGACAATTATGTTTAATATTCCAAACTTGTTAACCGGATGCAATATGATCTGTGGCTTTATTGCCATACTTCTTGCTTTATTTGGGAGAATAGATTTAGCTCCATTTGTAATTTTTATTGGTCTAATAATTGATTTTTTAGATGGATTTATTGCTAGAAAATTGAAAATTCAAGGTGAAATGGGAAAACAACTAGATTCTCTTGCTGATTTGGTTACTTTCGGTTTAGCACCTGGCGTTTTCATGATGATAATGATCATTCTTGGTATAGATAACAGTGCTTTGATATCAAATCAAGATGGAGCTGCAGCTCAAATATCTGATACAGAACATTATGTTTTTTTTCAAATATGGTCGTGGATGCAAGCACTTGTTTATGGTGTTCCCAACAATTTTGATGCATCTATTAAATTCTTGCCTTTTGTGGCATTAATTATCCCCTTTTTGGCCATGTTTCGCTTGGCGAAATTTAATCTCGATAAGCGACAAGATGATCGTTTCCGAGGAGTTCCAACTCCAACAAATACAATTTTTTTTCTTTTTTTTCCTCTTTACTTTTCGCTAAATCTAAATCAATGGGAACATCAAGAAAAATTTATTTTAGTTCTATTTGATTGTTACACACTATCAGTAATTACAATATTATTTTCACTATTAATGATTATTGACACCCCTTTAATTTCTCTAAAATTTAAGACCTGGAATTGGAATGAAAATAAATTTCGCTACATTCTAGTTGGAAGCTCGTTGATAATTATTTTTCTGTTTTGGATTTGGGCAATTCCCATTATTGTATTTTTGTATTTAGTCTTATCACTTATTGAAAATTACCAAATTAAGAAAAATGAAATTTAAAGCTGAAATAGATGTAATGCCGCACGATGCATTGTTAGATCCTCAAGGAAAAGCTGTCTCCAATACTATGATAAATATCGGCTTACCTGAAATTAATGGAGTAAGAATAGGCAAACACATTCGGCTTTTTATAAATGCTGATTCAAAAGAGGATGCAACAAAAAAAGTAGATGATGCATGTAAAAAAATGCTTGTCAATCAAATTATGGAAAGCTATTCGTTCTCTATTGAAGTTTTCAATGAAAAATAACAAATAAAAAAAAACAACTTTAAGAATGTTTTAATTTCAATATTTATGTTAGCGAATTCTCGTTTTATCGTAATTATTTTTTTTAATTTATTCTCTTACTTTTTTTCTCAACAAACTAATGCACAAACTATTTCTGGTACTGTCAATTCTTATACCAGCGTTACTAATGTCACCATAAATTCAGTAACTGTCTCTGATGCATCTTCTTTTGATGTTGGCGATTATGCTCTTTTAATTCAAATGAAAGGTGCCACGATAACTACAGGCAATGTTCAAGCTTTTGGGGCCATTACCAACCTAAATAATGCTGGAAATTTTGAATTTGCAACGATTCTTTCAAAAGTTGGAAATACCTTGACTTTTGAGTCTAATCTATGTAAATCATATACAGTAAGTGGTTTTGTTCAATTGGTAAAAATACCGGTCTATAACAATGTTACTATTTTAGGAACAGTAACTAGTCAACCCTGGAATGGCACCACTGGTGGAATTGTAGCCATAAAAGCGACTGGAAGTATAACGTTTAACTCCGACATAAATGTTTCTGGTGCTGGTTTTGTTGGGGGTACTTTCACAACAGGTTTTTTTAATTGTGGTGATATGAATTGGGCCAATTCATCTAATAATGCTGGAAAAAAAGGGGAAGGAATAGCTGTAGCTCCAGCGGGGCAAGATGGAAATCGAGCACCTTTAGCAAATGGTGGAGGTGGTTCAAATACTGGAAATCCTGGATCAGGCGGAGGTGGAAATGGTGGATCAGGAGGAAGGGGTGGAAGTGAATGGTATGGAAGCTGCCAATTAGATGCTACTTTTGGTGTAGGTGGTTTTGGATTGAATTATTCTAATTATAAAGCATTTTTAGGTGGTGGTGGTGGTGGTGGATATCGCGATAATGGCTTGACGGCAACAGCGGGTAGCAATGGTGGAGGTATGGTATTTTTAATTTCTCCACTCATCAATGGAAATAATAACTATATCAATGCAAGTGGGGCAAATGTAATAGGCAATTCGGATTCAGAAGGTGCAGGTGGTGGTGGTGCAGGTGGATGTGTTTACCTTATCACCAATACAGTTTCTTCATCGCTAAATATTGACGTAAAAGGTGGAAAGGGCGGTGATATTTTTAGTACTTTATGGGTTTCTGCCTGCCACGGACCTGGAGGAGGCGGTGGCGGTGGAACTGTTGCTTTTTCTACTCCAAGTGCTCCAGCAAATATACTAACGCAAATTGCAGGTGGTAATTCTGGAATGGTACTTCATACCGGCCCAGCTTGTGCGGGATCTAGTCATGGAGCAACACCAGGGACAAATGGACAACTACTATTCAATTATCAACTTCCTATTGCCGGCCCTAGTCCTAATCTTGGAGTAGATACCGCTATTTGTCCCGGACAAAGTATCACATTGACATTAGACACAATTTTCCCAAGTTATTTGTGGAGTAACGGAGCTAATACCTCTAATATTCAAGTGAGTGCCCCAGGCGTTTATTGGGTTGAGGTTCCTAGTGTATGTGGATTTGCCAGGGATTCTATCGTAGTGGCATTAAATTCAATTTCAGTTAATCTAGGTCCTGATTTATCCTTTTGTGAAGGAGATTCTTTAGTTATTCAAGTAAATGGAAATTTTAGTAGCCAAGTTTGGTCAAATGGTGCTGTTTCTTCTGCTATTACAACTTATGTAGGTGGTATATTTAATGTTGATGTTTATGATATTAACGGCTGTACGGATAGTGATGCCATTATTATATCTGAACTACCAATAACAAATAGTAATGTCAGTGACTCTTTTTGTATCAATTCAAGTTATAATTTTAACGGCCTAATTCTTTCTGCTGCAGGAAATTATACCGATACCTTACAAAATAGTAATGGCTGCGATTCTATTATTTACTTGAGCCTTTCTTCCATGGCCCTGCCTGTCATTAGTATAAATGATGAATCAATTTGTGAGGGTGAATCAGCTACTTTAACTCCTTCAGGAGCTCTTAGTTACCTATGGTCACCCACTCTTCCTCAAGAAATAAATGGAAGTCTAATAGTATTTCCAACTACCTCTTCCACTTACCAGGTTATTGGGACAAATCAAAACGGATGTGCTTCACAACCCGAAAATGTAATAGTAACAGTTTATCCTAATCCCACGGCAAATTTTTATTTTAGTCCTTCCACTATTTCAATAGGAGATCCCATAGGACATATAGTGAATACTTCTATTGGTGGAATTTTTAATACTTGGACAATAGAGGGGAATAGTTTTATTCAAAACCAAACTGAATTTGATTATACATTTCCATTTTCTGAAGGATTTCAATTGGTCACGCTAGTAGTAGAGTCTTCATTTGGATGTATAAATTCAACTTTCAATAGTATTCAAATAATAAATGATTTTTTTGTGTACATTCCGAATACTTTCACACCCGATGGTGACGAGTGCAATAATGTCTTTCAGCCTATATTTTCGGGAGAGGTAGATCCTTCAAATTTTGGATTTTGGATTTACAATCGATGGGGAGAGTTAGTTTTTGAGAGTCATGATGTTACTGCATATTGGGACGGTAATTATGGTCAGAGCAGAGCAATAGATGGACTATATTCTTATTTTTTAAGCTACAGTGAAAGTTCAAGTGAAGAGGTAAAAACTTTAGTTGGTAGTATATCCTTACTAAAATAGTATAAATTCTAATTTTCAGGGATTTCTTAGCAAATAAAATTATTTATTATCTATTTTTGAGAATTAATAAACAAAATATTTGCGAAGTTTTATGGAATTCATTATTATAATTATTGGATTCGTATTTATGATAATTGGGATTTTAGGTAGTTTTTTACCTATTCTACCTGGTCCTATTATAAGTTGGTGTGGCATAGCACTTTTGTATTTCTCAAGCGTAGTTCCAATTAATTATTGGATTCTTGGAATAACTTTTCTAATTACTATAATAGTATCTGTTTTAGATTATGTGATTCCGAGTCAAGGAACTAAAAAATTTGGTGGAAGCTCATATGGGATTTGGGGAACGAATATTGGATTAATTGTTGGGATTCTCTCTCCAATTCCTTTTGGATTTATTACTGGTCCATTTGTTGGGGCATTTATTGGCGAGTTGATTTATAACAAAAAAGACCAAAAACGAGCACTAAAAGCAGCAACGGGTTCTTTTATCGGATTTCTAGCATCTAGTTTTGTCAAATTTTTACTCTGTATGGTGCTAATGGGATTATACGTTTGGATAATTTGGGAAAATATGTCTTTTAAATAGCACATAGAGAATTCTTTTTAGCATTAAGCTATTGAAAAGAGTGTTTTTAAGTTACTTGAAATTTAAAACATCAATTTAAAAATTAAGAGTGAACATTTGTTCATCATCTTTGTTTAAATCAAATGGTTAAATTTTTAAAAAAAAATTATGAATTGTTTCTTTCAGATGAAACCCAAAAAGTCAGTGAAAGAGTTATTTTAAAAATCGCCATTGCAAGTTTTTTAATCCATCTGTCTATCATTTGTCTAGTAGATTTTGGACTTATTAAAATGGAAAATCCTTCGGACTTTTTTCAAAATCCAATTGCCGCAATCTACACACCATTTTCATTTATTTTAATTTACGAAGTTTATTTATTAATTTATTATATCCCTAAATCGTTTACAACTTACATTAGTAAGCAATATGAAATTATTGTACTTATAATTATACGTAGACTATTTAAGGATTTATCCTCACTTTCACTATCACCAAACTGGTTCAAAATCAAATACGATCTTCAATTTACATATGATTTAGTGGCATCTGTTCTGCTCTTCTTTCTCATCTTTCTTTTCTACAAACAAAGCAAGCTTCGGTTTTCAAATGAAGATAACAACACTTATCAATCCGAAAATATTTTGAGTTTTATTAAAGTAAAAAAATTACTTGCAACAATTCTTGTTCCTGTTGTTTTTGTTCTTGCAATTTATTCACTAATTAATTGGTTATTCCAAACTTATAATTCAACTAATAATGCTGAAATTGCATTTAGTAATATAAATAATGTTTTTTTCGAACAGTTTTTTACAATTCTAATTATTGTCGATGTTATTTTACTGTTGTTTTCCTTTTTTCATACCGATCAGTTCCATAAAGTAATTAGAAATTCTGGTTTTATTATTTCAACTATCCTCATTAGAATCTCATTTTCAGTGAGTGGTCTATTAAATACAGTTCTAATTACCTCAGCAATTATTTTTGGATTGCTGATTTTATTCATCTACAATAAATTTGAAAAACAACTTGCATTAGAAAAAAATCTTTTTAATAACTAAAACTTAATATATGTTTAAGAATTTTACATCATCTGATAAAATATTATTTATAGCGGCATTTTTGTCACTTATTTTTTCTGAAATACTTTATTTTCTAGGAAACAAACAAGACGCCAGTTTTATTGGTATTTGGGTTCCCTCTATTTTAGCTTTTGGAATATATTTAAAACTTATAAATTCAAAAAAATGATTGATTTTATCCCCTACTTTGCTGGCTTTATTACACTTCTTTTTGGTATTGCATTTGGCCTATCAATCATTAATGCTAACAAAATAAACAATGACAAAAACAAAAAAGATAATTAATTGTTATTGATGAATATTTTTTGATTTAATATTAATTGTATTACAATTGGAGACAGATACCAATCAAAAAAACGTGGAGACACTGAAAATCCTTAAGAGTAAG
>SYKJ01000148.1 GCA_005798205.1 Bacteroidota bacterium
ATGGAGAAAATTGTCAAAGCATTTCTGTAAATGATAAAGTGATTTTTGAGAAAGAATTTTTTATGTTGATTTCTACAGAAAAATCAATTCACATAATTAAATCAAATAAAAATCAAAATCCAAATAGTTGGATTTATTTAAGTAATTTATCTTCAAAAAAAATTACAACGCTTATAATTCAAAATAAAAATCAAGTTGCTAAATGGTACAAATACGAGAGTAATAAACTTATCGAAATTTTATGAAAATAGTTAATCGCGGCTTTATTTCCATCTTACCCACGCCATTATTTATTGAATGGTCTATTAATAATTCTGACGAAGAACCATTTTTTACCGAAAATCCAGAGCCTTCAATCTACCTTATTGAAGATGATTTTTGGGATAATGAAGTAACTCTAGAGAAATATTATAAAAAAATAATAACCGCTGAATTTTCTGCTTTGTGTTCGACGGATGATAAATTTCCGAAAATTGAAACTCTTGAGGAGTTTAAAAGCTACTTTTCATTTACTCTAGGAACCATTGTTCAAGATTTATTAAAAGATAAGCTAGAGCATGAGTAAACTTTTTGAGAGAAAAAGTGTTTTTATATCATGAAGACAATTATTTTAATAGGTGCATCCTCTGCTGTTGCAAAATCACTCGCAAACATTCTGAAATCAAATAATTACGCTATAATTTCAGTTTCAAGAACAAAACCTGATGCTCCACACGACATTTTTTACGAATACGATGTAAGCTCTGATGAAGCGATGCCTGAAATTGACAGCTGTATAGATGGGCTTATCTACTTTCCCGGAACAATCAATTTAAAACCTTTTCGCTCAGTTAAACAAAGTGATTTGGAGCTTGATTTTAAAATAAATGTTCTTGGTGCTGTAAAGAGTATACAATCTTACAATAAAAATCTTAGTCTATCAGAATCTGCATCAATTGTTTTATTTAGTACAGTTGCAGTTCAAACAGGAATGCCATTTCACGCATCTGTAGCAAGTAGTAAAGGTGCAATTGAAGGTTTAACAAGATCACTAGCAGCAGAATTTGCTCCCAAAATTCGAGTTAATTGCATTGCCCCATCACTTACAAATACACCAATGGCAGAACGTTTATTGAGTTCACCTGAAAAAATTGAGTCCAGTGCTTTACGCCACCCCTTAAAACAAATTGGTCAACCTGAAGATTTAGCTGAAATGGCCTATTTTTTAATTTCTGATGCATCAAAATGGATGACTGGTCAGATACTTCATTTAGATGGAGGAATGTCGTCTGTGAAATGAGTTTGAATCAAATTGAAATTGATCGAATTATTGAAATGTCATGGGAAGATAGAACTCCTTTTGATGCTATTTTCTTGCAATTTCAATTGAGGGAAGACGAAGTCAAAAAACTTATGAAAAAAGAGTTGAAATTTTCAAGTTATAAACTATGGAGAGAACGAGTTGAAGCATGTAAAACAAAACATCAAAAAAAAGCAAACGTAGAAATTAATCGCTTTAAATGCAAACGCCAAAAAGCTATCAGCAATAATAAAATTTCAAAAAAATAAAGCTAATTATTTTTTTTATTAATATTCTGGTTGTTTTTCTGTCATTTTTTTTAAAATTAATAGATTTGGTAAACTAAATATAGTTTTTTCTAAAAAAGACATTAGTAAATTAAAATCATTACTTTTCGTCTTAAAATTTATATTCAAATTTAAATATTCTAAAAAATGGGTATTGTTAATGCTTTTATAAATCAAATTGGACGAGAAGCTGCAAGAGAAGTATATCGAGGAACAAGATCCCGTGCAAAACTTCCTGCACCCGAAGAAACATTTATTTCTTTCAACGATAGTTTTTTAGAAGAAGTAAAAAAATTCCAAATTGCTGCAACATCTTCAGTTACTTTAAATCATTTGGTAAACATTGTAGAGAATGCTGAAAATACAAATATTGAAAATTTTGAATGGGAAGATATCTTTATTGAAATTGATAACAAAATTGATTTTTGTAAAGTTGAACTAGGGGTGAATTCTGAGAAAAAACTAAATGAACTTGATGAAAAAAACGCAAATAACTATAAAATTAAAAATGATGAACATAAACTCTATATTGAGGGATTAATTAAAGTTATTAATGATTCTAATACTGAGCTAAATCAAAAAAAAACATTTTTGGCTATCTTATTTATGCCTTTTGGATTAAACCCTATTTATTACAATCAAAGTTCAGCTCGAATTGTGCTTTTTCTTTTTTTTACTTTGATCTCATTCATTTGCTTTTATTACGGGTATCAGCTAAAAGTCTATCCATTAATTTACATGAAAGAATCAAATGTTACTGAAAATGTTGCAATTGAAGGTGCGAGTATGATTGCGAATTTACTTTTTATATTAGGTGGTATTTTATATGCTTTGATTCTAAGTAGTTCACTAAAGAAAATAAATATTGAGATTAAAAAAAAGAAAACAAATGCTTACCAGCTTGATTTATTTAATAAATATTTAAAAGCACTATCATAAATTAAATATCAAAAGAGTAATTTATTTATTAATCCGCCTACGGAACATGTGCTGGATTTATTAGATCTAAAACCGTTTTTACTGGACTGAATACTTCATTTGAAATTTCTACAAACAATGAATTCCATTTAGCCATTTTACCATTCCATAAACCAGGTGATTCAATGAAATAAACATCCATTCCATTGTATTTTTTTTTCACCTTTAAATATTGATCTCCATCAATAAAGTTATTGAGATTAAATCTCTGATCATTTTTATCTTTAATATCTAAAACCATCATAACCGGATTAAAGTGGGTGCTTTTATCAAAAATCAAAGATTGCCCGTCTGATGAATCTACTTGCGATTTTTCTATAATATGTTTTTGAATAAGTCCATTTTTTATAACAAAAAAGGGAGCCCCACCAACTTGTCCCTCGTTACGTACCATTCCACAAATCCGCAAAGGTCGATTTAGAAAATTAATGATCGATTCATTTAAAGACATAGAATTCATCTCTGAATCAGTGTACAATTTAAAACGTTCATTAAACAAAACAAGGTCTTTAAAAATTGGGGTCTTTATTAATTTCTTTATTTCATTCTTTATCTCAATGGCTAAACCCGCTAATTGAGACCAAACATCATTAGAAATTTTACACTTTGACAAATGTTGAATATTATCAATGTTTTTTACAAAAATTAAATCGGAAGAAACACTCTGAAGATTAGATAATAATGAGCCATGTCCCGAAGGAAATTTTATTGGCGTTTTATTTTTAGTAAAGACTAATTCGCCATTCTCTAAAAATCCATACGAATCACTCTCTTTATTTTGAGTGGATAAATTTATAATGGGGTTTCTATTCACTTGTAATTCTATTTCCTTCAACGAAGATTCCATTATCAAAGTATGTCTTTCTTGAATTGTAAAATGAAAGGCGGCATTTTCGGATAACAAGTTGCCTTGTAAAATATGCTCTTGTAATGGAGTTAAATTTTCTTTGCCTAAACTATGGAAAGGAAATAGTGCTTTTGGTAAATTTTCGTATTTATTGATTGAAAGGTACAAAAGATGTTCAACGAATTCATTTAAATTAATAGCTGAGTTGTTTATTTTTTTTTTAACTGAATTTGATAGTTTATGGTAGAAAGCAAATGAATTAATATTTTTAAATAATTCATCGCATTTACCTCGGTTTTCATCATTTGGCTTTTGTAAAAAGTCATGAAGAAAATCAAACATTCTTGATCCTGATCCTGATGCAGGAATAAAAAAACAAAAGCTTTTTTTTGAACTATAAAATTGAGAAGAAAAGTAAGTCATTTCTTTAGGTGAAAAAATAGAAATACCCTCGTTAATCTTACAAGGTTCAACAAGTTCAGTCTCAGGTTTGGGAGAGAGAATTTGACTTCTTTGTAATTCTATAAATAAATCATGTTTTTTGGTCATTCAAATCAATAACGGAAATTAGTTCTTTGTAGTGTGAACTTATTTAATGAATTTATTTTAAGATAATTTATATACCAAGAAAAATTAGTGTATTCACTCCCCCTTTGCATTATTTACACACTCAGTAAAGGAAAAGAAGATTTTATTTTGAGCTCCAAATAAGTAAATATGACGGTTTATTATCAATAATCATTAATTTTGTCCGTTCTTACATTTCGATGCAACAAAAGTCTTTTATTTTCATTTTAATAATACTTATTTGTGCTGTATTTATTTCCAGTGGATGCAAAAAAAAGAACTTTTTATCTAAGAAAAATTTAAGTTTCTCATTAGACACCCTAGTTTTTGATACTGTATTCACAACTATAGGATCAACTACGAAACAATTTAAAATCTACAATAAAGAAAATAGAACAGTAAATATCTCGGACATCGAACTTATGGGAGGTGAATCGTCTCCATTTAGAATGAATGTTGATGGAATTATGAGTACAAAAATCCAGGATATCGAACTAGAGGGAAAAGATAGTTTGTTTGTTTTTGTTGAAGTTACGTTAGACATCAACAGCCAAACGCTACCAATGATAGTCGAGGATTCCATTCGTTTTCGAACAAATGGAGTGGATCAATATGTTAAATTGGCTGTTTGGGGTCAGGATGCTTATTTTCACTATAAGGATTTAAACGAAGGAATTTGGCCAAATGATAAGCCGCATGTAATTTACGGTTATGCAGCCATTGATTCATCAAAGACATTGAATATCATCGCTGGAACTCAAATTTTCCTTCATAAAAGTGCTCTTTTATACGTTTATAAATCAACATTGAATATTCAAGGGACAATTGGAAATGAAGTTGTTTTTCAAGGCGATCGATTGGAGCAGGATTATCAAAATGTGAGTGGTCAGTATTACGGAATTTATTTTGAAAAAGCCCGTCCAAGTACCATAGATTATGCAATCATAAAAAATGGCACATCAGGCATTCATCTCTATTCAAGAGATCAAATGTTCTCCGATTATACGCTTAAGATAAGCAATACAATAATTGAAAATCAAGCTAGATATGGTGTATTTATTTATTCCGGGGCAAAAGTAAAGGCAGAAAACTGCATTCTTGCCAAAAATGGTACACATGCTCTTTTGGTGTTAGAAGGGGGCGATTTTAATTTTAATCATTGTAATTTGGTAGGATACGGAGCTTCAACTTCTGCAGCAGTTGGCATCAGTAATTTTTATAATGACTATTCAAATGGAACAACAAATGTAGGTTCAATTAACCAAGGAATTTTACAAAATTGTATTATTACAGGAAATCAAACAACAGAATTAGCGATTGATACAATTCAAATGGCTGGCGTGACTCTTAATTTTGACTTCAATCACTGCCTAATTACATCTGAAGAAATCCAAACTGATGGTTTTTACCAAAATATTCTGTGGAACAATAATCCAAATTTTACAAACCCATTTGAATTGGATTTTTCATTTCCTAGCAGTGCTATACAAAACTCAAATGGAATAAATTCAAGTGTTTTTAATGATATATTTGGCAATCCTAGAAACAACCCTCCTGATATTGGAGCAATTGAAGTCAATTAAATTTTAAAAGTCAAGCCAAAAGACAGTAAGGGGCCACCCAGACCTACTTCTCCATTCACACCAAAATTGTAATTGAAAAAATAACGAAATCCGTAACAAAAACGTAAAAAATAAGTATAGCTAAGTCTCCTGATAATTTTTCCATTTTCTCTCCGTTTTGTGAGGATTTAAAAATATAGACCTCAAAATAACGGAAGTATAAAAAATAATTTCATGGATTCTGTCGGCTATTTCAATAATTTTCTCTATATTAACCTGAATTTTCAACTATTAAAAAGTATAAAGATTAAAATCAATAAAGTATGCGAGTATTAAAGTTCGGTGGCACTTCGATGGCTAATGCCGATAGCATGAATAAAGTTGTAGCAATTGTAAAAAAAGCTCTTGATAGTGAAAATATAATTGTTGTAGTTTCTGCCCTTGGTGGAATAACAGATATTTTAATTGATATTGTTAAAACAGCTGCATCTAAAAACGAGTCCTACATAGAAAAAATTAAAAATATAGAAACCAGACACATACAATTAGTAAGAGATATAATATCTGTTGATAAACAAAGTGTAACATTAAGCCTTGTAAAGAAAAAGTTTAACGAACTAGAAAGTATTTGTGAAGGTGTTTATTTACTTCGTGAACTTTCACCTCGCACGTTGGATAGCGTTGTTAGTTATGGTGAAATCCTTTCTTCCTTAATTCTATCCGCACGCTTAAGCACTTTAAAAATTGCCCATAAATGGATTGATTCGAGAGAGGTAATTCGAACCAACTCCAACTTTGGTTATGCAGCGGTTGATTTTGATTACACCAACAAAGCAATAAAAAAAGAATTGGGGAAAAACAAAACCAAATTAAGTTTAATACCAGGTTTTATTGCATCAGATGAAAATAATTTTACTACCACATTGGGAAGAGGAGGTTCTGATTACACTGCAGCTATTTTTGCTGCAGCAGCCGGAGCTAAATCATTAGAAATTTGGACAGATGTAAGTGGTATGATGACAGCCGATCCACGAATTGTAGAGGGTGTTAAAGTTATTCCAAATATCTCCTATTCGGAAGCAATGGAACTTTCGCACTTTGGTGCTAAAGTTATTTATCCACCTTCTATACAGCCGGTAATGGTAAAAAGCATACCTATCCGTATAAAAAACACCTTTTCTTCTGATGAAGGAACACTTATTGAACGAATTGCAAAACCAAGTAAAAACAGTGTTAGAGGTATATCAAGCATTGGTAAAATAGCATTATTAAGTATTGAGGGTAGCGGAATGATTGGTGTGCCGGGTATCTCAAAACGTGTATTTGGAGCCTTATCCAACGAAAAAATTAATGTTATATTAATTACGCAAGCATCGTCAGAACACAGCATATGTGTAGCTATTGATGATGTAAATGCTGCAAAAGCTAAAATTACACTGGATGCTGAATTCGAACGTGAAATATCTACTAAAAAAATAGATCCTACGGTTATCGAAAATGACTTATCTATTATAGCTTTAGTTGGCGAAAAAATGAAAAACCATTCTGGTATCAGTGGAAAAATGTTTAGTTCATTAGGTAGAAACGGAATAAATATACGCGCCATTGCACAAGGTTCATCTGAAAAAAATATTTCAACTGTAATCAAAACAACAGATGTAAAAAAAGCTGTAAATGTTTTACATGAAGAGTTTTTTGAAACAGTACATAAAGAATTAAACTTATTTATTGCAGGTTGCGGAAATGTTGGAGGGAAATTAATTGGACAGTTACACGATCAACTCTCTAACATTGATAAAAACTTACGACTTAAAATTAGAGTGATTGGTATTGCCAGCAGTAAAAAAATGTTATTAAATGAAGAAGGAATAGATCTATCTAC
>SYKJ01000149.1 GCA_005798205.1 Bacteroidota bacterium
ACGATTTGACATAACTTCAGACGACTACAAAGAAATTTTGAGCGATACTGAATTAAGTGATTTCAATTGGAAAAAATTATTGGCTGAAAATGAAAATTCTGATGAGTGGGATGATTAATTCTTTGAATTGGAATAATCGAAAAAGAATAAGTTAAAATTACTCCTTTATTAATTTACATTGATAAGATCCTTCCGCTGTTTCAACTTTAAGATAGTACATCCCTTTCGATAAAAAGGTTATTTCTTGTGTTTGTGAGAAATCTCTTTTAATAATTAATTTTCCGTTTAGATCATAAAATGATACCGTTTCTCCATTTAGGTTTGGGAAGTAAATTTCATTTATCGCTGGATTTGGAAAAATGGTGAAATTTAAATTCGTTAATTCATCCAGAAGGGTTTCTTGTAAATTAACATATGCTGAGTCAATTAATTGACAACCATTTGCGTCCTCTACAGTAAGAAAATACCAGCCTGGATTTAGGTAAACTATTGCAGAATCAGCACTAAAATTTCCCTCCCACAAATAAGAATAGGGTGCTGTACCTCCTTGAACACTAGAATAAATCATACCATCAAAAGAAGCAGAACCACTTGCCGGTGTTACTGTAAATAAATTGCTTAATGAAGTTGGCTCAGTAATTGTAATGGAAACAGTTGGAGTCAAACAACCGTGGTTATCTACACCAGACACGCTGTAATTTCCAACTGTAAGTTGATTTAGTTGCTCCTCAGTAATAATTTGATTATTTAGTAAAGTAACATACGGCGCTGTACCTCCAATTTGATTGCAAAAGATAGATCCATTTGCAGCGCCATTACACAAAACATTGGTGTATTGAGCATCCAAATAATAGTTTTCGGGCTGAGTTACTACAAATTCAAGTGTATCTATGCAAACTCTTGTGTCTTCAGCGATTAGTTGATACGTTCCGGCAGTTAAATTTGTTATTGATTGAGTTGAACCACCATTTGACCATAAGTAACTTACTGAATCACTCAGCGCACCATTAAAAACCTGGATATATCCGCTACTTCCATTGTTGCATAATACATTTCCAATAAATGAGGAATCAATAACTGGAGCAGAAAATGGAACAAAAATAGAGTCAGTAACAATACATCCGTTTGGATGTGTAATTGTAACTGATGCCCAACCTTCAGTTAAGGTATAATTTGGTTTTGTTGTGATACCATTTTCCCATAAAAAAGTACAGGTGCTAAACATACATGGGCAGCCTGAAGAGTTTACAGTGGCAGTTCCATTTTCACCGCCTGGACATGTTGGAGCTGCGATATTACCAAAAGAAATATAAAATGGATCAACTAATGTGAAGTTCAGCAATTCATAACAATCAAGAGAGTTTGTCACTTGAACCCAATAGTTTCCTGCACTCATATTTTGAAGCGAAGCGCCAGTGCTTCCATTTGACCATAAATAGGTATGAGGTGTTCCTTCGGCAACGAGTGTTAGATCAATTGAACCATCTGCAAATCCATTGCAACTTGGTTGTGTTACGGATGAATTAGCAATAACACTTCCCGCTCCACAATCAGTAGAAGTAGTGAAATGCGCGCCATTATTTTGTGTTCCAAGATAAGAGCCCCAAGCAATTCCAGCATTTGGGAAATTACTAGTTAATTCTTCATGTTTTACATATATTCCTTTCCATCCAATTGGATTTATACTATCTTTTTTATAACTGTAAATAAAATCAATGTTATTATCGCCATCAATATCACCAAAATAAGGAGTAGAACCAAAATTTAGGCCTGCATTAGTAGTTCCCAATTGAGAAATTAGGCCATTTGAAAAATCAAGGGCATGAATTTTATTTTGATAGTGGCCATCTTGAAAATAATTTACTGAAATAATCGCCTCATCAAGTCCATTATTGTCCAAGTCTACTGCGGCAGCCGCAGCATAATTTGATTTCCCGAGACTATCTTTAAATAGAACTTGACCTGATGCACCATCTAACATGACCTGATAAAAATCGGAGTAGGAGGGAGCTATGCCTTTAAACAAAACTAAAAATACATCTGGGGTTAAATCATTTGAAAATTTTCCGATTGCTGGTGCCGCACTCGATTCTGTTCCTTGAAGTTGGTAATTCCAAATTTCACTGAAGTCATCTCCAGAAATTTTGGTTACTTTCCCTCCAAAAGATTGAACGAATATGTCGAATGAATTAGCTTGATTTTTACAAATTGAAGCAGGTGCTATGAATCCACGATTTATGTCACTTACCAAAGGGATGGAATTTGACAAATCATTATTTAATAAGTCATCTAGTTGGCTTGCCCAAAATGTTCCTCCTAAATTTTCACCTCCTGTTCCGTAGAGAATCCATTTCGTTCCGTTATTTTGGATATCTGCAATAATTGGTGAGCAATAAGTTTCAGCGCTATCTGGTACAACAGCTTTTGAAATTAATGAACCATCCAATGAACTTATAATCATTAAATGTCCTGGTGGACGATCAGTTTGCCAATCTGGTGCTGCGTGATCTCCTCCATTGCAAACCAAAATATCACGAAAGGAATCGTTGTTGAGATCGTTAATAAATTGAGGGTTGTAAAAATTGTATAGACCGCTGTCTGCTGGATTTATTTGATATGGAAAGTAATCCCAAATTAATGTGCCATCTGCACCATTTATTGCCAATAACTGTGCTTGTCGCCCAGTTATAAAAACATCTTTGATTCCATCACCTGTAATATCTAGAAAAATTGCACTTCCAAAAACTTCATTTCTAGAGGATATTTTCCATAAAAGCGAACCATCTGCGCCATTATAAGCCATAACTCCATTATTGCTGAAAACGCCATCCGTTCCACCTCCGATTACGATGTCTTTAATGCCATCTTGATTTAGATCGCAGGCTCTTGGCGAGGATAAAGTTGGAATGGAATCTGTAAATGCTGTCCAATTATTTTGTTGAGCATTTAGTTGAAGTGAAATACGAAATAAGATAAGTAGTAGAAAAAGAAATTTCATCTGAATTTTTTTTCAAATATATGAAATAATAGAATTTTTTAGTGCCTCAGCTACTTTTATTATTTGAAAAAAATGCTAACAACAAATTCCTTATACTTAACTTTGCATAAAGATTTTTGGATGAAAATTTATAATAATATTTTAGAAACTATTGGAAATACACCACTAGTGCGCATCAATAAATTAGCGAAAGATGTTTCAGCTCAAGTTTTCGCAAAAATTGAGACTACAAATCCAGGAAATTCAGTAAAGGATCGAATGGCAATAAAAATGATTGAAGACGCTGAAAAATCTGGATTATTAAAGCCAGGAGGAACAGTAATCGAAGGCACTTCAGGAAATACAGGAATGGGTTTGGCACTTGCATGCATTATCAAAGGGTATAAGTTAATTTGTGTTTTAAACGATAAGCAGTCTAAGGAAAAAATGGATATTCTTCGCGCCGTTGGTTCTGAAGTTGTTGTTTGTCCTACTGCTGTTGAGCCAAGTGATCCGCGTTCTTACTATTCTGTTTCTCGAAGATTAGCAACCGAAATTCCAAATTCTTGGTATGTAAATCAATACGATAATTTATCAAATAGAACTGCCCATTACGAGCAAACTGGCCCAGAAATTTGGGAGCAAACTGAAGGGAAAATTACACATTTTGTCGTTGGAGTTGGAACTGGCGGGACAATTTCAGGAGTTGGAAAGTACCTAAAAGAAAAGAATCCCACTATTAAAATTTGGGGAATTGATACTTACGGTTCTGTATTTAAAAAGTACAAGGAAACTGGTATTTTTGACCAAAATGAAATCTATCCGTACATAACCGAAGGAATCGGCGAAGATATTTTACCTGCTAATGTTGATTTTGATGTAATTGATTTATTTGAGAAAGTAACGGATAAAGATGCAGCAGTTTACACAAGGAGGCTGGCAAGAGAGGAAGGGATTTTTGTTGGTAATTCTGCTGGCTCAGCAATAAAAGGTGTTTTGCAATTAAAGGATCAACTTACAAAAGATGATATTGTGGTCGTCTTGTTTCACGATCATGGCAGTAGGTATATTGGAAAAATATACAACGATGATTGGATGCGTGAACGAGGGTTTTTAGATGAAAAGTTCAATACGGCAGGAGAATTGGTAGCAAATCTTAAAGATAAACCCTTAGTATTTTTATATTCTGAAGAATTGGTTTCTCATGCCATAGCAAAAATTAAAAACTTCGGCATTTCTCAGATCCCTGTGATGAAAGACAATAAATTTGTTGGTTCTATCGATGAGAGCCAAATTTATAAAGTATTAGTTGATCAACCTGAATTACGTGATGCTCCAATTTCAGCTTTTATGTCTGAGCCATTTCCTATTGTGAGCGCAACAACAAGCATTGAGATTTTATGTAAGTTGATGAATAAAAATGCCGCAGCGGTTTTGGTCGAATTAGAAGATGGGAAGCACCAAATTCTCACACGCTACGACATCATATCAAATCTTTAAGAAAAGGGTTATCAAAGACGAAAGGAATATTCTTTTTTTTGACGGTAATTGTGGGTTTTGCAGTCGCTGTGTTCGTTTCATATTAACAAATGAAAAAAAGGAAATACTCCATTTCTCCTCGTTACAAAGTGATTTTGCACAAAAATTTCTTGGAACATTTGCAATCGAAAGTAAAGATTCAGAAACACTTTATATTTATACAGAGGGGAAACTCTATTCTAAA
This sequence comes from Bacteroidota bacterium, assembly GCA_005798205.1. The sequence goes on from SYKJ01000149.1 coordinate 4,701, forward strand.
TCACTTGCAGTTCTAAAATTAATTCCTTTCCTAAAATGGTATTTCTTTTTCTGTTATTTAGGATATTTTATTCCTCGTTTTATGGGTAATTTTTTTTATGATAGGATTGCAAAAAATAGGAAGCGCTTATTTTCGAGCATCTGTGATTTAGGCGAGTATTCAAAAAGTAGATTTATCGCTTAATTTTACCATTCAAAAGCTTTCTCACTAAGCCATTTTCCTTGAACGCGCAAAGTTTGTTCCATTAGTTCCCTAACACAGCCTTTTCCACCATCAATTGGAGATTGATAAGTGACAATTTTTTTAACATCGATTGCAGCATCTTGTGGGCAACTTGAAACAGCAACTTTTTTCAAAACTGGGATATCTGGAATATCGTCTCCCATGTATAATATTTCTTCATCTACAAGTTTAAATCTCTTTTTTATATCCTCGTAGCAGGCTAATTTATTGTGAGTAGATAAATGAACTTCAGTAACTCCAAATTCCAAAAGTCTTGTTTTTACTTCTTCGGAATTCTCACCAGAAATAATGAAAGTTCGAAAGCCCATTTTAGATCCGTACTGCAAGGCATAGGCATCTTTAGAGTTTATTGCACGAACAATTTCATCTTTAAATAAGTAGACATTTCCATCTGTTAAAACACCATCAACATCAAAAATGAAACAGGTAATTTTTTTTAATTTTTCTTTATAGCTTATCATTTTGATATGTTTCAATAATGCTTTTAGTCATTAGTTTATATAATTCTAGGTTTGTGCCACTCAGTAAATGTTGATGTTCTTTTATAATCTCTAAATCCAATCTTCGTGCAGGCCCAGTTTGAGATTCTTTAGCACCCATTGTTTGAATTTTTGAAAACGTTTCATTTAAAATAGGCTTAAATAAATCCCACTCAAGGTGATTCTTTCTTGCTTCGTCCTCGGCAATACATACAAGGTGATTAACAAAATTATTAACGATTACCGCAGTCAAGTGAATTAATTTTCTTTCTTGTGAATTACAGAATTGAAAAGAAAACTCAAGTTTTTCACAAAATTCAGAGAGAATACCAAGTAGGTGGATGTTCTTTGCCTCTAAAAGAATGGGGATTTGGTGAACCTCAATTTTTCTGTTTTCAGAGAATGTTTGAAGGGGGTAAAAAACACCGCAGTTTGGGTGTGTTATTTTATCCAATTCGACAGAGCCGGCAGTATAAACAAGGGTTTTATTTTCTGGAAATGAATTTATTATTTTTGAAACAGATTGATCAGATGTTGCAACGATTATTAAATCTGCATCAAGATCGAGGTAATTTTCATAAAATGGACATTCAACTTTTTGAGCAAGCGCCTTTCCAGTATCTGAATTTCGACTTGAAACGCCACTAATAATTATGCCATTTTTTTTAAATACAGTAGCTAATGAAGTGGCCACCTTTCCAGAACCAATGAGCGCGATTGTTTTGATGTCGTTAGATGACATCATTTTCCATGACATTGTTTGAATTTTTTACCGCTTTGGCAAGGACATGGATCATTTCTCCC